>CAIOOC010000706.1 GCA_903859795.1 uncultured Bacteroidia bacterium | reverse complement strand
GATTGCAGATCTTTCAAAAAAACTAAATATCAGTTTCGAATTTGCCAATTTGGGTGGCGGAATTGGGATTCCATACAAACCAGACCAATCGGAGGTTGACCTCGAGAGAATGAGCCGGGGGATTAAGGCCAATTATGATAAATATATTGTTGCAAATGGTCTGAATCCGATTAAACTCTACTTCGAATCGGGCCGGGCAATAACGGGACCATATGGTTATCTTGTAAGTAAAGTCCTTCACATAAAGGATACCTATAAAAAGTATGCCGGTCTTGATTCATGTATGGCCAATCTGATGAGGCCTGCACTTTATGGATCATACCATCATATTTCAGTGCCCGGAAAAGAGGAGGTAAATACCAAAATAATGTACGACGTAACAGGTTCACTCTGTGAGAATAATGATAAGTTTGCCATTAACAGGGTATTACCCAAGCTGGCAGCCGGAGATATAATTGTTATCCATGACACCGGAGCCCACGGACACTCCATGGGATTTAATTATAACGGAAAACTTCGTTCTGCTGAATTATTATTGCGGGAGAATGGAGAGGTGGTCCAGATTCGCAGAGCCGAGACTATTGATGATTATTTTGCGACTCTTGATTTTGACGGAGTACCCGGATTTAAAGTATAAACGACCCTTCCCCCAGCGGATTATATCAATAAAATGAAAGTATGCGGTTTCAGTTTTGTTAAAAACGCGGTTAAGTATGATTATCCGATTGTTGAATCGATAACTTCAATTCTGCCAGTGTGCGATAAATTTATAGTGGCAGTAGGCGACTGCAATGACGGAACCAGGGAACTGATTGAATCGATTGACTCAGATAAGATTGAGATAATTGATACTGTGTGGGATCCGAATTTGCGTGAAAAAGGTCGCGTTCTTGCTTCTGAAACAAACAAGGCTTTTGATGCCATATCGCCGGAATATGACTGGTGTTTCTATATACAGGGTGATGAGGTTATGCACGAAAAGTACCTGCCTGAGATAAAATCTTCGATGCAGCGGTATCTGGATATTAAAGAAGTAGACGGGCTGATTATGCATTATACCCATTTCTACGGAACATATGATTACTATGCAGATTCGAGAAGGTGGTACCGCAGTGAAATACGAATTATACGAAACAACAAGGGAATCAGATCCTGGAATGATGCTCAGGGTTTCAGATGGAAAGATGCAAAAAAACTAACCGGTAAATTTATTGATGTAAATATGTACCATTACGGTTGGGTCAGACCTCCAAAGCTCATGAAGGATAAACTTGAGGGATCGAAGCAATATTGGTCTGTTAATTCAAAACATATAAAAACCATAGAGCAGCCGTCCGACGAGTTCAAATATGAAGATGGAATTGACAGTCTGGAGCTCTTTGCGGGCAATCATCCCAAAGTTATGCAGTCGCGTATTAATTTGCTAAACTGGCATCCCGAGCTTTCAATACGAATAAAAAGATTTAAAGCCCGATATTTTGTATTGTACTGGTTTGAAAAAATCTTCAGCTACCGACCGTTCGAAAACAAACATTTTATCGAATTCAAAGAATTATGAATATTAGTTTTAACGACGATATTGTTAAGGCCGTTGGTGTACTTCGTTCGGGTGGAATAATCCTCTATCCAACCGATACGATTTGGGGAATAGGTTGTGATGCAACAAATCCGGATGCTGTAAGACGGATTTATCAGATTAAGCAGCGTGTTGATGTGAAGAGTATGCTTATTCTGATGGAGAACCCGAATTTACTGAACTCATATGTTTCTGAGGTGCCTGAAATTGCCTGGGATTTAATTGAAGTCGCCGATAATCCGTTAACGATTATTTATCCGGGCGCAAAAAATCTAGCAACCAATCTGTATGCTCCTGATGGCAGTATTGGAATCCGCATTACCACTGAACCATTCACCCAACAATTGATTCAAAGGTTTCGAAAACCTGTGGTATCAACATCAGCCAATATCAGCGGCCAGCGATCACCACAGAATTTCGCCGAGATCAGTGAAGAAATTAAGTCATCAGTGGACCTTATCGTAACATACCGGCAGGACGACGCATCCAAATCGAATCCGTCAGGAATCATCAAGCTCGGAGTCGGTGGTCAGATTGAGATTATCAGGAAGTAGCTCTACTCCTTTTTCACATTTCCGGATCCTACGATCGTTGTGTCGACCAATGGATCTCCCCTGTAAATTACATTTCCTGATCCGGCAAGTTTGGCGACAAGATTTTTGATCGAATTTACATGGCAATTCCCTGAACCACTAATCTTTACATCGACATCATTAGCAGGAAAATCTATTGCTTTTATATTTCCGGAACCAGAGATAGAGGCCTTAAATTCGGAGGCAGTTCCCCTGCCGGATATAAAAACATTGCCAGAGCCAGAAAGGGCAGCAGAAACCTTCTCTGCATTAAGATCATCAAGTTTAATATTCCCGCTTCCACTGAGCAGCAGGCTTAAAATCCGTGTATCGATTTTATCTTCCGATACAATCGAGCCGGAACCGGAAATGGTAAGGCCATCAATTTGAGGAATAGTTACATAAATATCTATTTTGCCCGGATTCCAATTGCTGAACCATGTATCAGCGGGGAATTTAATAACCAGCGTACGTTCCTTTACATCTGTGATCAGCTTGGTAAGGGTATTTTCTTCCCCTTTAACCTCGACAGACTGGGTACTTCCCTGTTTGAGGTGAACATTTGCACCAATTTTTAGTGATATTTCAGTGAAAGCAGAAAGATTATTCCTGGTTTGGCTCTTCTGAGCTATAATTTGTTGTGATCCGGCAAAAACCAGTATTGCCACTAGAGCGAGAATTCTTGATTTCATATTTTATGCTTTTAAAATGTACAGCTAAAGGATGCAATAATTTGCAGAAAGTTGCATCGAAGCAGAATTATTTTT
>CAIOOC010000705.1 GCA_903859795.1 uncultured Bacteroidia bacterium | reverse complement strand
TTAAAAATGAAAAAATGAAAATAGTTGTACTCGATGGATATACCTTAAATCCAGGAGACCTGAGCTGGAGAGACGTAGAAAAATTTGGTGAATTAACGGTTTATGACCGAACTGAAAAAGAAACTGATGCAATAATTAAGGCAATCGATACCGCCGAAATTATTTTTACCAACAAAACACCATTGACAGAAGAGGTGCTTAGACAAGCTCCTTCAGTTAAATACATCGGTGTCCTTGCCACCGGCTATAATGTGGTTGATACTATTGCTGCAAAAGAACTCGGCATCACAGTCACCAACATCCCAACCTACGGAACCACAGCCGTCGCACAGTTCACCTTCGCCCTTATTCTTGAGTTGTGTCATCATGTGGGAGACCATAGTCAGGCTGTAAAGAACGGAGAGTGGAGTAAATGTCCGGATTTCTGTTTCTGGAATACGCCGCTCATTGAACTGGCCGGAAAAACAATGGGAATTATCGGGTTTGGCCGGATCGGACAGGCGACAGCAAAAGTGGCTATGGCATTCGGTCTTAATATTCTTTATCATGACGTAAACAAAATCAGTGAATTAGACGCAACGAACTGCCAATACACCGATCTGGATAATCTTTTTGCAAATTCGGATATCGTGAGTCTCCATTGCCCCCTTTTTGAAAGCACAAAAGGGATTATTAATAAAGAAAATATCGCAAAGATGAAAGATGGCGCGATGGTTATCAATACATCACGCGGACCTCTTGTGGTAGAAAAAGATCTCGCAGATGCCCTGAACAGCGGGAAACTCGCCGGAGCCGCCCTCGACGTGGTTTCAACCGAACCCATTGATTCGGGTAACGAACTTCTTAAAGCTAAAAACTGTCTGATAACCCCACATATTGCCTGGGCTCCAAAAGAGTCGAGATCAAGACTTATGAATACCGCGGTTGAGAATTTAAATGCGTTCTTAAAGGGTACACCGCAAAATGTTGTAAACAGATAAAGTTAGAATCCTATTAACAGACAATCAGCTACTAACATGCAAGCCAGTCGCCAAAAGCTAGTTGCCAGAAGTAAAAAATGAGAATGAAAAAAATCATCTGAAAATAAAAACATTTTAAACAACGCGATTTTCAACATGCTACCATTAAGTGATTTATTAAAACTAAAACGCTGGAATACCCCAACTATTTACAATGGATGGGAGCAAATAACAAAAAAAGACCGAACTTCAGGATTCAATCTTGAGGAGACAAAAGATTTCATGCCCGAATTTGGACCGATGATCGGTTATGCTGTCACTGTGACTATTAAACCTTCAACGCCAGGATCAAATCCGAATGCATGGGCAGATTACAGAGACTATATCGCTTCTTTGCCCGGTCCTAAAATTATTGTTATGCAGGATCTGGATAAACCAAATGTGATAGGCTCTTTTTGGGGTGAGGTGAGCGCGAACAGCCATAAATCGCTTGGTTGCGTTGGAGTCATTGTCGACGGAGCAATACGTGACCTCGACGAAATGAAGAGTGCCGGGTTTAAGGCCCTGGCGCGCAGGTTATGTGTTGGACACGCCTTTGCAACACCGATCAGCTGGGGGGAACCTGTCGAGGTGTTTGGAACAAAAGTTAATCCGGGCGATTTAATTCATGCCGATAAACACGGGTTTTTAATCATTCCGGAAGAAGACCAGCCACGAATTCTTGAAGCTTCACTTTTTATGGATAATAACGAATGTAACACGGTAATTAAGGCTGCCTTGAAATATGAAGAGATCGATGAGCAAATTAAAATCGCCGGTACAATGAACAGTGCTGCAAAAGCATTTGGCCAGGCAGCTGTTGCCACCCTGGGCAGGGAAGGAGAATGGAAATAATGACAGGACAAGAGTTCAGAGACGCATTACGTTCAGGAAAGAATGTTTACGGCACGATGCTCACATCTGCATCTCCAAAGATGTTCGACGTCACCCTTAGCCTAAACCTCGACTATGTCTTCTTTTGCGATGAGCATGTCGCATACAACCCCGAAACACTGAGCTGGATGTGCCGGGCCTATAAGGCTGCAGGCATCAATCCGATTGTCCGGATTGTGGAACCCGATCCATTTCTGGCAACCAAAGCGCTCGATGCCGGAGCCGGAGCAATCCTTGTACCGTATATCGAAAAAGTCAATGATGTTTACGACCTTGTTGGGGCAGTAAAGTACCGCCCGTTAAAGGGTGAAAAACTGAAACGAATTCTTTATGGAAAGGAAAAACCTACTGCAGAACTGGAAGCCTACCTGAAAAATCACAATAAAAACCATACTTTGCTGCTCAATATCGAAAGTCCTGCGGGAGTAGCCAATATGGAGGAGTTTTTCGCTATTCAATCGGTTGACGGGCCCGGTGTAGATGGAATTGTCATTGGTCCGCATGACTTGTCGACATCTTATGACATGCCGGAGCGTTATATGAGTCAGGAATTCCTGGATCTGAGCTGTGGTATAATAAGAAAAGCAAGATTATGCGGAATTGCTGCCGGCGGCCATAACGGTTCGAGGGGAACGCTTGACCTCCAGATGGAGTGGGCAAAAGCAGGGGCTAATATTATCATGCACAGCTCCGACATGTTCCATTTTGCGGATAAAATGCAGGATGATATGAACAGGATCAAGGCAATCAAAGGTGAACAAACTAATGATATAAGATCCACAGAAAGCATTTGATTAAATATTAACCACAGAGTTTCACTGCGTTAAACACTGAGTTAGGTAAAATCAATAAATATTCAAATGGAAATCAGTCAACTAACAGAGATGATATTGCGATGTGCCTACACTGTTCATACTGCTCTGGGACCCGGTTTGTTGGAAAGTGCTTATGAAGAATGTTTATACTATGAGTTAAAGTTAGCTGGATTTAAAGTTGAAAAACAAAAAGCCTTGCCTCTGATATATAAAGAGGTTAAATTGGATGCTGGCTATCGTATTGATTTATTGGTGAAAAACATGATTGTTGTAGAGATTAAATCAATTGAAGCATTTACAGATGTCCATTTAGTACAAGTGCTTACCTAACTGAAATTATCAGGGTGCAAAATTGGTCTCCAACTAAACTTCAATGTCGCCTCCTTGAAAAATGGAATAAAACGCTTAGCAAACTGACTCCAAAGACTCTGTGAAACTCTGTGCATCACTCTGTGGAACTCTATGGTAAAATTTTTAATAATGAGGAATTTACTTTTATATCTTTTACTGCTGTCGGCTGCATTTGCATGTAACAAATCACAGCCAATTAGCCTGGTAACTAATGGAACAAGCTCATATTCCATCATAATTCCACTCAAAGCCAACGAGCAGGAGACCCGCGCTGCTTCCTTACTTCAAAAATACATCAAAGAAATATCGGGCTGCGAGCTTCAAATAACCCACGAAATCAATCATGCCGGTAAGGGTATCTTCATTCGCGAAACCGCCGGCCTCCAATTCGATGGTTACCGGATAAGCACATCGGCTGACGGATCCCTGACAATTCTGGGAGGTAAACGGAAAGGATGCGTTTACGGTGCCATAACAATTCTTGAAACTTACCTGGGCTGTCATTTGTACAGTCCGACCTTCAAAGTTATCCCTGCGACCAAAAATCTCGGCCTTCCAACCATTAACCGCGCCGATTCGTCGGTGAACAATTACCGGATCGTAAACTATTTCTCGCCTGCCTATCAGAACGACGAGGATCTGATGGACTGGAACCGGTTATTCAGCAGGTATATCTTTGCCTCCCACTCTTTTGACTGGCTTGTGCCATGGGAAACCTATTTTAAAACGCATCCTGAGTATTTTGCATTAAGAGAAGGAAAACGACTACCGACCCAGTTGTGCCTGACCAATAAAGATGTTCTGAATATTGCGATTGAAAAACTAAGAAAAGAAATTGCATCAAATCCAACCCAGGTCTACTGGTCGGTCGCCCAAAACGATTACGGCAACCCGTGCCAATGTGAAAAATGCCTGGCCATTGAGAAGATTGACAAGAGCCAGTCGGGGCCGATCATCAATTTTGTGAATCAGATCGCCAGGGAATTCCCCGATAAGATGTTCTGCACGTATGCTTACAGTTACAGCCAATCTGCTCCAGAAGTTACAAAACCCATTGACAATGTTCATATTACACTTTGTTCTATTGAAACTGACCGCAGCAGACCCATCGCTACCGATACATCCAAAGCTGCAAACCAATTTGTAAAGGACATTGTCGACTGGGGGAAAATCAGCAAACACATTGCCACCTACGACTATACAATTAATTATCATCACTTTATATCGCCACACCCAAACCTGTTTGTACTTCAGCCCAACATTCAGCTGTTTGTGAAGAACAATGTTTTTGATCATTACCAACAATCGGATATAGCCGAAGGACACGAGTTTGTCGAACTCAGGTTGCATTTGATCTCCAGATTGTTGTGGAATCCAAACATAGATGTTTCTGCAACTATGGATGAATTTTTAAGGGGATTTTACGGGAGGTCTGCAGCTTGGATCAGAAAATACATCGATGAGCTCCAAAGTGACCTGGTGAAGTCCGGTGACAGGCTCAATATCTTTGGCCCCCCATCAATTCATCAAAATACATACTTAACCGCCAAAAA
Source organism: uncultured Bacteroidia bacterium (assembly GCA_903859795.1). Taxonomy (GTDB): domain Bacteria; phylum Bacteroidota; class Bacteroidia; order Bacteroidales; family Prolixibacteraceae; genus JAAFHB01. The sequence goes on along the minus strand of CAIOOC010000705.1, from coordinate 9,568 downwards.
TCTCGAGAAGTGGAGCGGTTATTTTGATCAGGCAGAAGCAGTTGCTGAATTCGACTCCACATTTTTACGGCATGTTCAGGTTGCCCGTCTCCCGCTAAGTTATGCAATCCTCGAAATTGCCAAAGCCAATATTGTAGGTCCCCGCGGCTGGTGGGACGAAACGGGTACCGCAAAATCTAAAAAGTTGGATGACATATTGGATAATTTTTACTCCGTTATGGTCCGCGAAAAAATCGGAGTGATGAGCGAGCATAATCTTACCGCAAAAGAGTATTACGACATGAGCAGACAGACAGCCGGAAAAGTATATGTACAAAATAATCTGGCATTTCATAAGAAGGTCGTCACCAATCCGAAGCCGAACTCGCTAAATAAGTATAACCACGCAGATTTATCTCTGCTGACTGATGGCGGGATCGGAGATCTGAACAAATCGAAACCAACCTGGATTGGCTGGGAAGAGGAGCATGTCGAACTTTTGCTTGATCTGGAGAAGAATGTTAATGCCTCATCTGTTGAAATGACAACATTACTCGATACCAGAACAAGAAAAATACTCCACCCATCATTAGTTGAATGCCTGATATCAGATAATAAAGACACCGGTTACATTTCAATTGGGAAATCTGAATTAAAAGGCAATCAGCTTGATGAAAAAAATTTCAGAACGAATACCTTTACAATTCCAATTACAGCCAAACCTTTTCGATATGTCAAACTGGAGGTATACGGGAATAAGCTAATGCCGCCTCCCTACCCTACCGTTGGCCAGAAGGCGCAGTTTTATATTGGTGAAATCGTTGTAAATAAGTAAAACCAGACAAATGAGATCCATGTTATTCACAAGATTCAACCTGTTAATCATTTTTAATTTGATGACAATAATAAATAGTTCATTAGCACAAACCAAAATTGAAGGGATATCGTACCTGACCAAAAAACCGGTTTCAGTCGAGATAAAAGACGGTAAGATTGTTGGTATTCATCAACTTGAAAAACTGTCCGATAATAGCCGGCAGCTATATATTGCCCCCGGTCTTATTGATAACCAGGTCAATGGCTTTGCAGGTATTTCATTTTGTTTCGCAGGCGGTCAACTTACAAAGGAGGGCATCGTTAAAGCGACCCAGGAACTTTGGAAAAAAGGTGTAACTACATATCTGCCGACACTGACTACAAACACAAAGGAGGTTATGCTCCGGAACCTCTCTCTTCTGGCTGCTACAAAGAACGAACCGGCACTGCATGGATCCATTGCAGGATACCATCTTGAAGGGCCATATATATCTCCTGTTGACGGGTATCGTGGGGCCCATCCGATTAAATATGTGCGAAAGCCGGATCTGAGTGAGTTCAACCAATTTTATGAAGCTTCCGGCCGCAATATCCTTACAATTACCCTTGCACCTGAATTGGAAGGGGCCATGGATTTTATCCGGAAATGCACCGAAATGGGAGTTGTTGTTGCTATTGGTCATCATAATGCAAACAAGGAAGTTGTTGATCTGGCAGTTACGAATGGTGCCAGAATTACGACCCACCTGGGCAACGGTTGCGCCAACACGATAAACCGGCACCTCAATCCACTATGGCCTCAACTGGCAAACGACAAGCTAATGGCAAGTATTATTTGTGACGGGTTTCACCTTCGCGATGAGGAGATTGCTGTATTTTATAAGGTAAAAGGACCCGATAACACTATCATAACATCAGATGTAACAAGCTTTGCATCATTGCCTCCGGGTGAATACAAAAACGAAGAGGGGGAAACAATTGAATTAACCAAAGAGGGAATGCTCCGTTTACCGGCCCAGAATGTGCTTTATGGCTCTGCATCTCCAATTTCGAGGGGTGTTGCCAGAATCATGAAAATCACAGGATGTTCTCTTGGCGACGCTATCCGGATGTCGAGTACAAACCCGGCAAAACTATATGGTCTGAACGATCGCGGAGAAATAAAGAAAGGGATGCGGGCCGACCTGATACTGTTTGAAATCGGAGAATCGGAACTACAGATTAAAAAAACCTATATTGAAGGAAATCTCGTGTATAAGACTGGAGAATAGACCATTAGGCTAACATCCTAAACACCTGCTAAAAAAGAAACCATATGACTAACGTTACAGAAAAAATCGGCACCTATCGCTACCGCATTCTTGCCCTTGTGTTTATGGCCACAACCATTAATTATTTCGATAGGAGCATCGTTGGAGTAATGGCGCCAACTCTTCAAAAGCTCTTTGACTGGACCAACAAGGATTACGCTGCAATCATGGTCTCGTTTAAAATTGCTTATGGAATTGGGCTGTTGTTCATGGGAGGTGTTATCGACAAGCTGGGCACCAAAACAGGCTATACACTTTCAATCGTCATCTGGAGTATTTTCGGGATGTTACATGCGGTAATCAGACCTGCATTCAGTTTAATCGGTTTCATTACAGCCCGGTTTGGGCTTGGAATCGGTGAATCGGGGAATTTCCCGGCCGCAATAAAAACGGTTGCAGAATGGTTTCCCAAGAGGGATCGGGCATTTGCGACTGGAATTTTCGATGCCTCAACCAGCGTTGGGGCAATCCTGGCCCCCTTTATTGTTGGGGCAATAGTTTCGGTTGAAGGTGATAACTGGCAGATTCCCTTTCTTTTTACCGGAGTTCTTAGCGCCTTATGGGTATTCCTGTGGGTCAAAACTTACCAAAAGCCGGAAGACCACCCTAAGCTGTCAAAAAGGGAACTGAAATATATCAACAGCGATTCAGCCGAGGAAAACCTGGACAAAATCCCCTGGATCAGACTGGTTCCGAAGCGCGAAACATGGGCCTTCGCCCTGACCACTATCACCGACGGGGTCTGGTGGTTTTATCTCTTCTGGGGCGCCAAATTCCTGGCTGAACGATTCGGAGTTGATATTAAGAATATTGGACCTCCATTCCTGATAATTTTTATCATGGCAGACGCCGGAAGTCTTTTTGGCGGATATATCTCAGGGGTCTTAATTAAAAAAGGATGGTCGATAAATAAAGCCAGAAAAATCACGATGCTTGTTTGTGCAATTATCATTCTGCCTGTTTCGTTTGTGCCGGTTATAGCGAGCAAATGGATTGCAGTTTTTCTGATTGGCCTCGGCGCTGCAGGGCACCAGTCGTGGTCCATAAACAGTTATACCCTTGTTCCCGATGTGTTTCCCAAAAAAGCAGTCGCCTCGGTTATTGGAATCGGGAAAATGGTAGGTGTTGCTGTTGCTATCATTGCCGATATTGCCCTTGGAGCAGTGCTGGATACTGCCGGCAACTCCGGCTATTTCTGGGCTTTCGTAATTGCAGGACTCTCGTATCTTACGATATTGGGATTTGTCCATTTATTGATGCCTAAGATGACACCTTTGGATGATAACCTAAATTATATCAATTAGATAACTTTATTTTGACTGATCAATATTCGGAGATTTTTGGTGTAATTTGGTGCATTGGTGTTTTGGTGGCAAATAAAAATAGTTTACAGCGCAAATACACAATTAGTCAGATGGTTACCAAATTAGTATGAATAGAATTAATTATATAAGAAAAATATGGAAACTATCATTTCAGAAACCAAACAGGAACTTGGTTTAAAAGCTGCCCAAACCGGAGGTAGCCTTATTCGGAAAGCAATCCTTGAAAGAGGTGAAGCCAATATTATTGTTGCCACTGGTGCCTCTCAGTTTGAAATGCTCAGTGAGCTTGTTAAAGAGGATATCAACTGGTCGGCAGTTACTGCCTTTCATCTGGATGAGTATATCGGCATCTCGGACAAGCATCCCGCTTCATTTCGTAAATACCTGAAGGAGAGATTTGCCGACATCGTGTTGCCACGTGAGTTTAACTATGTAAATGGTGAAACGGATCCTTTTGAGGAGTGTCAGCGTCTGGGAGACCTGATCAGGAAAAAACAAATCGATGTTGCATTTATTGGGATCGGCGAAAACGGTCATTTAGCATTTAACGACCCTCCGGCAGATTTCGAAACGGAAGAACCATATATTGTTGTAAATCTGGATGATACCTGCCGGCTTCAGCAACTTGGCGAAGGTTGGTTTCCAACATTTCACGATGTACCCCAAAAGGCGATCAGCATGTCAATCAAACAGATCATGAAATCAAATGCTATTATCTGCAGTGTTCCCGATGAACGAAAGGCAAAGGCTGTCCATGATACCATAAACAGCGAAATTTCGCCCGCCTGCCCCGCCTCAATCATGCGGAATCACCCGGATACTTTCCTTTTTCTTGACCTGCAATCCTCATCAATGCTTTGATTCTGAATAAAGTCCGTTGGATTTTTCTATTTTAAAACCCTGAAAAGGGATTAATTTTAATAACCGTGGGTGGCAACCCGCGGTAGTAAAACAAAATACGGGAAAAACCCTGGAAGGTTTTAATTTCGGATCAAAATCAACCTTTTGAGCGAAAACAAATTACTCAATTATGAAACCCTCATGAACTGGCGTTCACAAAAAAGGATGAATAAATCCATGAGGGTTCCATCTGAATCAAGTATCTTAATTTAAGTAAGTTAATCTCAATTTATTCTGATGAAAATCTATCTTAAAAATGCACTAATTTCAGGATTTCTCTTTTTGTCAATTACTGGCTTTACACAAAGTGACACAAAGAAGAGCAACCTGGATTATGTCGATCCATACATTGGTGGTATGGGGCATCTTCTCCATCCCACACGTCCCAACGTACAGCTACCGAATCAGATGATCCGCATGCACCCTATGCGTGCTGACTTTCTTGATGATCAGATCAGCTTTTTCCCGTTATCCATAATTTCGCACCGCAATGGAGAACTCTTTGGGGTTCTTCCGGGAACTGGAAAAGCTGAATCCGGAACCTGGAAAGAGCGACAGACCTATGATCATGACCTCGAAATTGTGCGCCCCTATTATTTTTCAACCTACCTTATTGATGAAGATATTAAAGTTGAATTTGCCCCGGGAAACAAAGTTGGTTTCTTCCGTTTTACGTTTCCTTCGAAAAGCGATAAAACCCTGAGACTTCAGATCAACCAGCAGGGACAATGGGATGTTGTTTCGAAAAATGCAATAGCCGGTGAAGAGCAGTTCTTTGGGATGAAGGCGTTTGTTTATGGTGAATTCAACCAGGAATATAAGGCACAGGTAAAAGATGAACCCCGGTTTATAAAAAAAACTACTAAAATCAGGCCGGAACCAACTGCCTGGATTGAATTCTCGAAAGATGAATCAAAACCTGTCGAATTCAAATATGCAATTTCGTATATAAGTGCCGAACAAGCTAAGATTAACCTGAAAAATGAGCTTTCAGCCTGGGAATTTGACGTTCTTAAGAACAAGGGGGAGCAAACATGGATGCATGCCGCCAACCAAATTGAAGTAAAAGGAGCAACCGATGCGCAACGCCGCTCGTTTTACACCTCGTTGTACCGCACTTATGAGAGGATGATAAATATCAATGAATATGGCAGTTATTACAGTGCCTACGATCACAAAGTTCACAAAAGCGACCGTGATTTCTATATTGATGACTGGGTGTGGGATACCTATCTCGCCAATCACCCGTTGCGGATGATTCTTCAGCCTGAAAAAGAGGCCGACATGTTAAACTCGTATACACTAATGTACGAACAGGGAGGATGGATGCCCCAATTCCCGCTTTTATATATCGATAACCCTGCAATGAACGGATTCCATTCAACCATCGTATTTCTGGATGCGTGGAGAAAGGGAATCCGTGGTTATAATGTTGAGAAGGCTTATGAAGGTATCAGGAAAAACGGGTATGAAGCGACTATGCTCCCCTGGAGAAATGGACCCACCTGTTCACTGGATACATTTTACCGCAAAAAAGGGTATTATCCTGCACTGATGCCCGGCGAAATTGAAACAGTCAGGGAAGTAGACAGTTTCGAGAAACGACAGAGTGTAGCGGTAACACTCGGAGCCAGTTATGACGATTGGGCACTTTCAGAAATGGCCAAAGAACTGGGACATAAAAAAGATCAGGAGTACTTTCACCACCAGGCGACCAATTACCGCAATCTGTTCCGCCCTGAAAAAAAGATGATGTGGCCCAAAAATGCAAAAGGAGAATGGATTGAAATCGATCCCAAATTTGACGGAGGACCAGGTGGCCGCGATTACTATGATGAAAACAACGGGTATACCTATCAATGGCAGACCCAGGAGGATATTCATGGTTTAATAAAATTGATGGGTGGAAGGGAGAAATTCACCGCTAACCTCGATCAGTTATTCCGGGAGGATCTTGGTCGATCAAAATTCCAGTTTTGGGCTAAATTTGCTGATGCAACAGGTATGGTTGGGCAATTTTCGATGGGTAACGAACCAAGCTTTCATATTCCATGGTTGTATAATTATTCGGGAGAACCATGGAAAACACAGAAAAGAGTCCGGTTTTTACTCGACGTGTGGTTTCAGGACAATATTTTCGGGATACCCGGGGATGAGGATGGCGGCGGCATGACTGCCTTTGTTGTCTTTGCATCAATGGGTTTCTATCCCGTTACTCCTGGTTTGCCGGTTTATAATATCGGAAGTCCTGTTTTTGAAGAGGTCAAAATAAAACAAAATAACGGCAAAATCTTCACCATTCATGCGCATAATTATGCAAAGGGGAATAAGTATATCCAGTCGGCTAAATTAAACGGTCAGCCTCTGAACCGGCCATGGTTTACCCACACTGACCTTATAAACGGTGCCACGATTGAGCTCGAAATGGGAGCCTATCCAAACAAGAAATGGGGATCGGCTGTAGAGGATGCACCACCTTCGTCGATTGAATAATTTAATGATAATTTTGTAGAGACGTAAAATTTTACATCTCTACAAAACAACACAATTAACGGAATACATTTACGACCCACCCCAGAATTCATTGTGTTGGGCTTTTTTGTATTTTTGAAGGTGCTTATTTAACTAAACCAACCTAAAACAGAGAGAAACGATGGATAACAAAAAAGATTTAATAAAGAAAAATAACAAATCTACCTTCCGTTTGATACTTGGAATTTCGATGTGTGTGATTTCAATTTTATGGATCTTCGTAAGGTTTGAAGAAAATGAGGTGATTAAGCCTTTCGATTGGTTTTATTCCGGGATTTTTGCGTTAAATGGAGTGACCCATATTATTACAGGAGTTGGCTCTTCGATTGAAAGGCTCTTTGGAATAGGGAACTTAAAATAATTAGATACTAATGAACCCGTATGAATAACCGAAGAGAGTTCCTTAAGAAAAGTGCACTCACCGGGATCCTTATATCAGGCGTAACTGGTATGCGAAGTAATCTTGTCGCACGGGATAAATCTGAATTAATGAAAGACCCGGGAAGTAAGAAATCCGGGAATATATTTAATTCAATCACCTTTATCACCTCAGAAAGTCCGGGAGTTCTCACGGCAAAAGCAACGAGAATTTTCCTTAGGATTCTTACTGAAAGAACACAACTTGATTTCAGTGGAAACGTGGGCAATCAACTGACGATCCGGTTACGGATTTTAGCCCAGACAATGCCCCCGGAAGCATTCCGTATTGAGAAACCCGCGGGAAACAACATAATCCTATCTGCCAGCGATTCTAATGGAATCTTGTATGGATTGGGAAAACTCCTCCATTCATCGGTAATTACAGATTCCGGATTTATTCCGGGATCCTGGGAAGGACTTTCGGTTCCAGAGAAACCGATTCGAAATATCTATTTTGCCACCCATTTCCATAATTTCTACCACACTGCCCCAATTGAGAAGGTGATCAGATATATTGAAGAACTGGCACTCTGGGGATATAATGCACTGGAGGTATGGTTTGACATGCACGGTTTTGAAGGGATTGACGATCCACGGGCAGTGGCCATGTTAGATCGGCTGGCATTAATCTTACGCGGAGCAAAAGAATCCGGAATGAAAATTGCAATTGGCATGCTTGCAAATGAAGGATACAACTCAACACCAGTAGAGCTGCGGGCAACCGAACCGAAACAAATCAGATTAAGGGGGCGTTACGGAGTCGAGATCTGTCCATCAAAACCCGGCGGAGCGGAACTAATCTTAAAACAGGCTGAGGCAGAACTCGACGCTTTTATCCGAAGGGGAGTAGTCCTTGATCTGCTAATCCTGTGGCCATACGACCAGGGTGGATGCGGTTGCGACCAATGTATCCCATGGGGCAGTAACGGGTATCTAAAGATATCCCGTCTAATAACCGCACTTGCACGTAAAAAAATTCCCGGTTTAAAAATTATCCTGTCGACCTGGCTGTTCGACTGTGTTGAGGATGAGGGCGAATGGGCCGGTCTTGCAAAAGCCTTTAAAGATGAACAACCCTGGGCGGACTATATTCAGGCCGACTCTCACGAGACCTTCCCAAAATATCTCAATGCCAACCCGGTACCTGGAAACCTTCCGTTATTGAATTTTCCCGAAATCAGTATGTGGAACTCCTGGCCATGGGGAGGATTCGGGGCTAACCCCCTGCCTGAAAGATTTCAACGGTTGTGGGATGAGGTCAGGGATAGGGCGGCTGGTGGAGCACCATACTCCGAAGGGATATTTGAGGATATCAACAAGGTAATTTACAGCCAGTTTTACTGGACAGGCCGTAAAACGGCAAAAGAAACGTTACGCGAATACATCTCTTTTGAGTTTTCATCTGACCTCGCAGATGATATTCTCGAAGCCATCTATATCCTTGAAAAAAACCATGGTTTACGGGCAGTTTTTAAAAATGGCTATCCAACAAAAATGTTAGTCCCAAATGAAGATTATGGCGCTGAAAAGGCATATAAACTATTGAATGCAGCGGACCCTAAACTATCAGAAATTACCCGAAAAGGTTGGCGCTGGAGGATTCTGTTTCTCCGATCAATTTTTGATTATGAATTAAGGCGCAATAATGGGATTCCCAACCAAACCGTTGAAGCAGGTTTCCGCGAACTGACAGATTTATATTTCGCTGAAAATGCAGACCTGTCCGTTAGACCTCCGGTTAATTAACCCATCCTCAACGAATATTTTATTTCAAATTTGTAGCAGTTTCCGGCTTTCAGTGAAAATAACTGAAAATTAAATTTTTAAGTTATTCTAAGAGCTGCATTTTCCATTTGTTTTTTGTATATTTGGTTATATCACAGAGTTCCATTTTACGCATTTCATCTCTTGACTTAAAGATTTTCAGTTTTAATTGATTAATAATTTGAACCCTTTAAAGATCAAAATCCATGAAAAAATCAACTCTCATTATCTTTGCCTTGTTGATCTCTTTCAATCTGCAATCACAGATTTACTGGCTTGCTGACTTTAACCAATCAAAATCGGCTGCAAAAGAATTGAACAAACTGATTCTTCTCGATTTCTGGGCAGAATGGTGTGGTCCTTGCAAGAAGATGGACACTGACCTCTGGCATCTGACTGAACTACAAAAACTTGGGAACGCCTGCGTCTGTGTAAAAGTAAATATCGATTATGACAAAGGAACTGCGATGGAATACAATACCCAGGTAATTCCAAAAGTTGTTTTAGCCACTGTATCAGGTG
>CAIOOC010000704.1 GCA_903859795.1 uncultured Bacteroidia bacterium | reverse complement strand
GTAAAAATAGTCATGTGCCCGGATGGGCATACAAACATTCCTGCATCCTTATTGTAATCAAAGGTATTTTCTTGTTGTCGGCAACCTTGTGTAATAGAGGGGTTCAACTTTGAAACGACTTTTATCTCCTGTCCACCGGCCAACTTAAGGTTTTCCTTTCCTGAGTAGGCTGCGTCACCAATAATTGTATCTACTTCAATTCCATTTTCTTGGCTGGTCTCAAGCAATGCCGGCAGTTCTGGACCGTCACCCTTTTCCCCGGATGTCACTACTGCCGCTGTAATAATACGTTCCGCTGTCATGGCTATAACATCTAAGTGCCTTTATTTAAAGCAGTAAGATACAAAAAAAGCAGTAAAGTACAAGGTTTTGAACCTGTATTTTACTGCTTTAAATTTAATAATAATGTCCGAAGGACTTTTTCAGTGCCCCCTTTTCAGACAGCCTCTTTTTTATTACTTGGTGTATTCTAAGAATCGTTATTGGATTAGCCACATTTTAGACCATGAATCATCGTTACCGGTCTGACCTGTATTGGCTGTTGGAACTAACTTGGCTACTGCTGCTGCTGCTTTGTCGCCATTGATGTTCAACTCGGTCAGATCATATTTGAAACGGAGAGGCAGTGTATTTCTGTATCCCGAATTTCCAATAGTAATAACCGGAAGTGCTGTCCTTCTCCAGTCAAACCAGGTCTCCTGTGCATTCATGAAACCTGAAATGTATTTTTGTTGCATCAGCTGTGTCAACGTACCATCATAAGCCACACCTGGCTGTGAAATATAAGAGGAATAGGAACCTCCTACACCCCATGTTGTAAGGGATGCCTGAATTCCGTTGTTGTACCATGTTTGTTGTGTACCACCTGCATTGTAACCTCTTTGGGCTGCTTCAGCAAGGATGAAACATACTTCAGCATAGGTCATTGCCCTTGCTTTTAACATTGGATCTGAATTCTTACTGAACATAGTAGTAAGAGCAGATACGTGCTGATTTGCACCTCCCTGAAGCGGAGATGGATTCAGATTGTATGTAAATGGCTCTGCTTTACCGATAGCCAGTGGAATACCAACGTATTTAGCAGTATCAATAAGCACTTTCCCGGTTGTGGCAGAAGGGGTAGCAGATACCCAGGTATCTGGGGCATAAATCTGATAACCTTTTGCAGCAATCTGGGCCTGAGTGATATACCTTTTGTTTCCAATTGTTACATCACCTCCGTCAGCGGCATGTGCCTCGCTAACGACGATCTGGACATCAACAGGTTTAAACCAAACAGGAAGACGTGGATCGTTCAGGCCGACTAATACATCCCTGAATCCAGCGCAAAGTTGCAACCTTGTATAGTTACCCTGAGCAACTGTTCCGTCCCAAGCAATAGCTGTCCCCCATGAATCAGCGGATGAAAGACCTGGATAAGCCATCAATGCATCATCGGCAGTTGAAGAAAAAATCGGATAAGCTGTAGGATTGCCCATGATCTCCTCGATTCCGGCTTTAGCTACCGCAGGACTTTTTACCGAAAGACGCATGTAGAAACGTAGCATCAGAGAGTTGGCAAGTTTCTGCCATTTTGCAGGATTACCTGCGTAAATAATATCAGCCGTAGGATTGATATTGCTATAGCTTGAAGCAGGTTTGGACAACAGTGTATTTGCCTGTTTTAGATCGGCAATAATACCCTTGAAAATATCCTCCTGAGCGTCGAATTTTGGTTTTGTGTTTGCCGCACCCAGACCAGCTTCGCTGTAGGGAGCATCACCCCATAATGAGGTAATCAGACCAAACTCAAAACTTTTTAAGACTAATGCAACTCCAAGATGGAAGTCTGAATTGGTGGCAGTTGCACGGTCGCGTAACAGATAGATATCCCTTAAATCGCCATAGTTACCACCCCATGAGCGTGGGTCTGACCATTGGAAGTAGGTTAAACCGCTTCCCCAGCCATCCTTCTGAAGGTATGACATGACCCCGGCACAGTCTCCATTGTAATTGTCATCCTGATATGGTTTAACAACTTCAGCAATTGAGGTTGTCATCATAAAGTTCGGATCAACAGTGACCTGACTGATCGTGTTAGGATCTATGTTTAAATTGGTAAGATTCCTGCACGATGCAAAAGCCACCAATATTAAAACCATTGTAATATTAAACAGTGTTTTCATATATTTCGTAATTTTTTTAAGTTCAATATTAGAAACTTACGTTCAGTTTGAATCCCACAGGAATCGTCCATGGAGATACATTGTCACGCTCAATACCTTGAGCAAACTGGCCAACGCCAACATTTGCACTTCCTAAGCTGTTGTTAAAAGCTGTTTCAGGATCAATACCGATCTTGGCTTTGGTCCAAAGAACAACATTGCTGGTGTAGATAGCTATAGAGGCACTCTGAATACCAATCGATTTTAAGCTTGGGAGCTGGTAAGCGATTGAGAAATCTCTAAGTTTAACAAAATCGGCATCGAAAGTTGCAGTTTTGGTAAGGCCCCATCCATAGTAGTCGCCATAATAATCGGTAGGCTGGGATAAAAATTCCTGGTCTAATGTGAATTTACCGTTTGTTTCATTTCCGCTTACACCTGGCATGAATACCCCGTCATTCAGGGTTATACCACCATCACTGTAAGAGCCACCGCCGTAATCGGCTGTAGGACCTCCCACAACAGGGAATGCAGTTCCATTAGGTCCAAAAAGGCTGGCATGTGCTTTCAACCATGTTGGAACATCAACACCTTTTGGAGGATGGATGAACGTACCTAAGATACGGGAACCATGAAGGTCTGATTCGTTGTAACGCAGAGTCTGAGATACAAATTGTCCCCCTTTTCTGTAGTCGATACTGATATTGGCTGTCCAACGTTTGTATCTTACAGAGGTCTGGAAACCCATCATATAATCTGGGAAGAAGTTACCAATGATTGGTGAATTTCTTTTACCATTTACTTCGTTTACACCGGTAATCTGTTCGAACCCGTCGCTATCCAACAATGGATATCCGTAATATGGAGATGTCTTGTCAGTTACACGCAACATGCTTGCATCAACGATATTCCCGATTTTTTCACCAACCCATGTTTCAGCACCACCTTTTGCATTGGTCCATAAGATAATATGTGATACCCCCGGTGCAAGAGATTTTAAGGTTAACTTGTTGGTAGACCAGAGAACATTCACATCCCAAGAAAGATCCTTAGTTCTGATTGGAGTGCCACCAAGAGAGAATTCCATACCTTGGCTTGTAACCAAACCTGCATTGAATTTCTGAGATCCGTAAGAGGAAGAAGGAGATAAGGTGTTATTCAGAATCTGGTTCCTGTTATCTGCGGTGTAATAGGTTCCTTCAAATTTAAGGCGATTGTCATACAATCCGAGGTTAACCCCGATTTCCTTTGAAGTCTTGATCTCAGGTTTAAGAGTTGGATTCAACAGGTTGCCTGGAACAGCAAAAGTTGTCTGACCATTCCATGAACCCGGGCTCAAACCGGCAAGCAACTGATAAGGGCCTGTGTCATTACCAACCTGGGCAATACCGCCTCTTAATTTAGCAAGTGAAACTTTAGGCCCCATATCGAACATTTTATTCAACAGTAAGCTTAAAGATGCAGATGGATAGAAATAGGAACGGTTTTGAACCGGAAGTGTACTTGACCAGTCATTTCTTGCAGTAAGGTCAACATAGGCCATATCTTTAAAGCCTAATGATGCCAGTGCATACAGAGAATAAACCGCTTTCTGTGAAGATCCTGATCCAACCTGAAGGTTGCTCTGCAAGGTATTTGTAATGGCGAAAATTCCTGGAACAATCAAACCAGTTCCACCATTTTTAGTCTGCATATAGTCATCATGGGTAAAGAAATATCTTGCGTTACCCCCTGCAGATGCTGTAATGCTGAAATCAGAGATTTTTTTATCATAGGTAAACAGGAAATCTGTGTTATTCTCTGTCCTGTTCATATTCTGTAAACCGTAGAAACCATTCTTTTCGCTGGTGTAACTTTTCGCAATTTTCGCATCCCTAAACTCGCGATATGTATCGAGCGAATAGCGGGCAAAGAAGCTCAGGTTTTTCAGAATCTGAATGTCGATTTTTAAATCACCATAGATACGATCTCTTTTAAAACTGTTGTTTACTTCATTGGCAACAAAGTAAGGGTTATTCACGTAACTGCCGGTATTTCCAAGTCTGTAAGGGCTGTTCTGCATGATGTTTGTCATACCTGGTTTCCAAATAGTCTTCAGAAGATTGCCATCGATCTGATTGTTGATCTCGTACATCGCCTGCATCGGGTTGGTACCGTTACCTATTGCAGGACGGTTCCCGGCATTTGAATTGGCATAGTTAAGCATTGCACTCAGCTTAATTTTATCGGTAAGCTTGACAGTTGAATTAAACGAGATTGTTTTACGGTGTAAATCAGAGTTTGGAATAAGCCCCTTATTTTCCATGTCATTGAACGATAACCTGTAACTTGACTTGTCAGTTGAGTTGGCTATTTCAATATTGTTGGTTGAGGTAAAACCAGTCTGGAAGAAATTCTTGACGTTATTTTTGTGATTAACCAACGGGGTAGCAACTACGTTCCCACTTGCATCGGTGAGGTAAGGCCATTGGTAAGCCATCGTTCCCTGATCCAGTGCTGGTCCGTTCCATGCAGACTGAGTAGGGTCACTATCCATATAAGGTTTTCCGTTATTCGGACGCATATCCTGAGTATAGGGACGAGGGCCGTAACCCCAGCCATTGTTCAGGTAATCAAGATATTTGTAAGGACTTTCAACAACTGTGTTTGAGGTTATTGTTACACCTAAACCTTTTTTAGCACCCTTGCCCGATTTGGTTGTAATTAATATAACACCGTTACCTGCACGTGAACCATAAAGAGCAGCAGCACTCGGTCCTTTCAATACAGAAACCGACTCAATGTCATCAGCATTAATGTCCGAAATGGCACTACCATAGTCAACAGTGTTACCATTACCAAGGTTTGACATGTTACTAAGAGAGTTATTCAAAGGGATACCGTCAACAACATAAAGTGGTTGGTTGTCACTTGTAAGAGAAGATGCCCCACGGATAACAACACTTACGGAAGAACCAGCAGCTCCGGTTGAACTGATCTGAACACCGGAAACTTTACCGGCAAGAGAATTCAGCGCGTTAGCATTGGCCGTTCTCTGCATCTCGTCACCTTTGACTTCAGCAACAGCATAGCCAAGAGATTTTTGTTGTCTTGTAATACCCAAAGCGGTCACAACAACTTCATCCATACTGACCGACGTGGGAGCAAGCGTTACATTAACGGAAGACTTACCATTAACAGCTATTTGCTGGCTCTCCATCCCAACGAAAGAGATAACCAGTGTAGATTGGGCATTGGGAATGGTGATATTGTACTGACCATCTGCATTGGTCACAACACCATTGGTGGTTCCCTTGACCACGATAGTCGCCCCCGGAAG
>CAIOOC010000703.1 GCA_903859795.1 uncultured Bacteroidia bacterium | reverse complement strand
CAATACCTCAAATGCATTGAGGGATCAAATCAATCAGGAGGTTATCGGGATTCAAATTGTAACCAATGGTGGTCTAACACCCTTAAGCGCCTCATCGTTTACTTTTAACACTTCCGGATCTACAAATCCGGTCACTGACATCTCAAATGCCAAACTTTTTTATACCGGAACCGGAGGAACTTTTGAATCAGCGACGCAATTCGGAACAACATCGGTTTCTCCAAACGGATCTTTTACAATTACAGGAAATCAGGAATTGAATGACGGCACCAATTATTTTTGGCTTACTTATGATGTCCCTGCAACCGCGGTGTTAGGTAACTCTCTGGATGCCCAATGTACTGAATTGGTTGTAGGAACAGTCCAAACCCCCACCGTTACAGATCCAGTTGGAAACAGGCAACTAGCAATCAATTATTGTGCTGCAGGTTCATCAAATACAAGTTATGAATACATTTCAAAAGTTTCAATCGGCACTATAAGTCAATCCTCCCTGGTCGGGTTAGCAGGCTATCAGGACTTCACTACCCAGGCAACAACAATGCAGATCGGCACCAATTATTCCGCAACTATAACTGTTGGAAATCCGTATTCATCAGATCAAATCTTAATTTGGGTTGATTGGAATAATAATGGCAACTTCACTGATCCTGGCGAAAATGTATATGCTTCCAGCGGAACATTTGTAAATCCGACAACCTCAACAAATTTCACACCTCCTGTTGGAGCTGTTATTGGCAAAACAAGAATGAGAATCAGGCTTCAGGATGCAGGCACACCGCCAACTAATGCAACTCCATGTGGCAATTCAAGTTATGGAGAAGTTGAGGATTATACGGTAAATGTCATTCCCGGATGTGTAGCTCCGTCAGCACCAGGAGTTGGGACGATTACCCAGGCTTCATGTACATTGGCTACAGGAAGTGTTGTTTTAAATGGATTGCCTGCAACCGGAACATGGACATTAACAAGAATACAAGGAGCAATATCCACAACCGGAACCGGTATAACTTCAACAATAAATGGGCTGGCAGCGGGAACCTATACTTTTACCGTTACTGATGCGACAGGATGCACATCTGCAGCATCGGCTAATGTGGTAATCAATACCCAACCAACAACACCCTCGGCTCCTACCGGCACAGCAGCACAATCATTCTGTCCAGGTGCAACAGTAGCCTCTTTAGTTGCTTCAGGAACAGCAATTAATTGGTATGCAGGTAATTCAGGAGGGACTGCCCTTGATCCAGCCACTGTACTTGTCACCGGGACGCATTATTATGCCAGTCAAACAATCACTCCATGCGAAAGCGCAACAAGATTAGATGTTACAGTGACAATTCTGACGGCACCAACAGCCCCGACTGTTGGAACAATTACCCAACCAACCTGCTCTTTGGCAACGGGAAGCGTAATTCTAAGCGGATTACCTGCAACCGGAACATGGACAGTTACAAGAACACCCGGGGCTACAGTAACAACTAGTACAGGAACAACCTCTACAATAACAGGTATACCGGCAGGAACCTATACATATACCGTAAAAAATTCTGCAGGATGTACCTCCGTGGCATCTGCTAATGTGGTAATCAATGCACAGCCAGCAACTCCGGCAGCACCAACAGGTGTTGCATCTCAATCTTTCTGTCCAGGTTCAACAGTTGCCGCTTTGGTTGCAACAGGAACTGCGATTAAATGGTATTCAGCAGCTTCGGGAGGGACAGCCCTTGCTACAACTACGATTTTGGTCAACGGAACACATTATTATGCGACTCAGACGGTTACCTGCGAAAGCACAGCCAGGCTGAACATAACCGTCACGGTCCTGGTACTGCCCATTGCGCCGACAGTAGGGACCATTACCCAGCCAACCTGTGCCCTGGCTACAGGTAGCGTGATTCTGAATGGATTGCCCTCCACAGGCACCTGGACCTTAACCAGGTCTCCGGGGGCAGTGACTTCAACAGGAACCGGAGCATCTTCAACAATAACCGGACTGGCATCGGGTACCTATACCTATAAGGTCACAAATGCGTCGGGATGCGTTTCATCGGCATCGGCCAATGTGGTAGTCAGTGCCCAACCTGTACAAACTGCACCGACCATTGGAACAATTACACAACCGACCTGCGCTGTCGCCACAGGAAGTGTAATTCTAAGTGGATTGCCTTCTTCAGGAACCTGGACGCTGACAAGAACCCCAGGGGCAACAGTGACAACGGGTACCGGAACCACTTCCTCGATTACTGGACTTGCTACCGGAACCTACACATATACGGTAAAGAATACATCGGGGTGTACGTCCGTTGCTTCGGCAAATGTTGTGATAAACACACAACCTTCACCACCTGCGGCTCCGACGGGTACAGCTGCCCAGTCTTTCTGTTCAGGCGCAACAGTTGCGTCATTGACTGCAACAGGGACGTCACTTAAATGGTACGCAGCTGCGACAGGCGGAACAGTATTATCAACGACAACGATTCTTGTCAACGGTACCCATTATTACGCAAGTCAAACAATAAACACCTGTGAAAGCACTACACGGTTAAACGTAGCCGTTACTATCAATGCCCTCCCATCAACACCTGCCGCCATCGGTGGAACGAAGACAGTTTGCGTCGGTAAAACTACAACCCTGACTGAAGCTACAAGCGGAGGCGTATGGAGCAGTTCGTCAACCGCTATAGCCACAATTAGCGCAACTGGAGTCGTGACAGGTGTCGCCGCAGGATCGGCTACAATTACGTACAAGGTAACCAACGCAAGCGGGTGCAGCAGAAGCGTCACAACGACTGTTACAGTTAGTGCAGTGCCTGCCCAACCGGGTAATTTTACAACTTCGACATCTGCTATTTCAAGAGGGACGACAAGTTACACCTACACAGTTCCATTGGCATCAGGGGTGACCTATAAATGGAGTTATTCAGGGACCGGAGCGACGATAACTGGAACAACAAACACCGTACGGGTAGTCTTTTCAACAACTGCTACTTTAGGCTCGCTCAGTGTCACTGCATCTAATACATCAGGATGCACCAGTGCTGCACGAACTCTTGCTATAACCTTCCTGAAATCGGCAGATATACCAGCGGATATTCAGGCAGCCGTTGAAATACCGGTTTCAAAGAGTGATCTCACTGTTGCAAAGAGTGAACTCAAAGTCTATCCGAATCCAACATCAGGTCAGGCTACATTTGAATTCGGAATTACCGAAAATGCAAGAGTAACACTCGATGTATACTCAATTACCGGGCAACATATCGCAAGGATCTTTGATGCTTCGATGGATTCAGGAATCAGGCAGAAAGTATTATTTGATCAGGCACTTTCAACTGGCACATATCCTTGTATTATGAGGTGGAACGGTCAGATGATTACCGTTAAGCTGGTAATCACTCAGTAGCTTGCTTTAACTTTACATAAAAGCAAAAAGGCCGTCTGAAAAGGCGGTCTTTTATTTGCCAAATACCCTTGTAATACTTATTCCAGACGCTATGTCAAACTCCTACGTGTTTGTTTATAGAAGTGTGATTAGAGATAGAAATATTTGATTCCGCCGGAGTCAAACGAGATATTCTAAAATCCATATCTATAATCATATGACCTCGCCGGGGTCAACAAATCCCATTAAAGGTTCTCTGAATGGGTGTCTGAATTTCGCCTTGAAGGATTACTTTCTCGTTTAAGTACTTTTAGTATTCAGTGGCCTCTTTTAATCAGTGTAAGTCCTTGATCAATTTAAAACTTTCAATCGAATATTTCGCTACTTTGACATCAAATCCTTTCTGGTTCAATGGAATATCTTCGAGTTCATTTTCGAGCAGATCAGTTTTGTGAACCGCATCGACTTTTAAAAATTCTGACAACTTCACTTTAGCTATACACTTGCTTCCGACTGTCTCAAAGAACCGAAGGACCAGGTCGTCGGAATCTTCAGCCTTCTTAAGAACTGTAACAATCAAATTACCAGGTGATATTTCAATAAAGGAGTGTTTTGCCGGCAAGGTGCCGTTATGCACATCGCCGACTATAGCGATTAAAGGATTATTAAATTCATAACCCTTATTCATCGCACCGGCTTCGCGCCAACTTCCGGTATGCGGGAATAAGGCATATTTAACCTGGTGAATACCTTTATCATCCAGGCTCTCAACAGGATGATCCGGACTTCGCAGAAGACTCATGCGAATTGTATTTTTCGTCACATCAAATCCGTACCGACTGTCATTTAAAAGACTCACCCCGTATTCATTATTTGATAAATCAACCCATTTCTGGGCCATTTGTTCTTCACCAAGACTGGGCCGCAGAATAGTCCCATAGGGAATTTCATAGGTAGCGCTATCACTATGCACACTTAACGGGAATGCGACTTTCACCATTTTATTCTTTCCAATCCAGTCAATATCAAGCTCAAAATCAATCCGTTGAATGCCGGGATAGAGAGAAATCCGTTGAATAAACCGGGCAAGACCGAACTTCCTTTTAATTTGCAGAGTAGCACGAACAGGACCGTTTTCGATCAATCCTATCTCACTGTACTCATTTACATTAGAAGTATTTCCTGTCCATAAATTGTATTCGCTTTCACCTTTCGGAGAACATAAGAATCCTTCCGAATCGCCAAAATCATCAATTACCTGGATTAAATTACCGACCGAAACACGATCGAGCACTTCCCGGTTGTTTAGTTTATCAGTAATACCGGAGAGGCAGCCTGTGAGTGAATCAATTCTTACATTATAATACTCATTCTCAAGCCTGTACTTTCCGGACTTCAATGTTCCCATGTAAACAGGTTTGCTCTTTTCAGATTTTAAACGATAAGTAGAATACCCCATCGACGGAATATTTTCAGCCAGAAAAATCACTTTAGTTTTTTGACGTCCCTGAATTTCCTTTTGTTCAATGATCTGGACCGGAACTTTTTGGCCATTATCGTCAAAAATTGAAAAATATTTTAAATCACCGGGCAGTTCAAAGGCAGCTTCTACCACATCACTCCGTTTCCAGGCTAGTTGATTGAAAATAACAAGTGGGACACCTTCGCCAAGTGTATTGATATTTTGCACCATCGATCTTAGTTGTCCATTAATCATGGTTGTCGAAGTATCTCTAATTTGCTGAAAACGGAGTAGGATATCGTCAACAGAAGGGGGAACATCAGTTCCCGAAATTGCATCGTGAAACTGGTTAATCATAAGTTTTTTCCAGTTATCAAAGATGGTTTTAGCCGGATAATGAGTGATACCCATTGCAGAATTAACAGATGAATATTGCTCGAGGGTCATAAGCAGATTCTCGCTATACCGGTTCCCCTTTTTTATCTCCCCGACTGTGGTGTAAGCTCCGCGAATAGTGGGCTGAATTTCAGTTTTTATAACCGGAAATCTATTGGAATGATCCTGAATTGCGGAAATAAACTGTTTTGGGGTACTAAAAACTATACGGCTTGGCTTTGGATTATCCTGGTTGCCTCCATTTCGTTCCTGCATAACCTGTTGCATCCGTTCCACGTCAGCCTTAATGGCACCTCCCCCATGGTTTCCTACTCCAATCAGGGTAATTCCATCCTGAATACCATATTTTCTGCTTAAACCCAGCAGGTACTTGTCAATCACATCTTTGCTATTCAAACTTTCGTCACTGCCGACCAAAGGTTTGTAGGCCAATATTCTCGAACCATCGGCTGATTCCCACCAAAACATCGATTCCCCAACGTCTCCCCGGAGGAACATGTATGATTCGATTCCGCATTTACTTAAAATTTGCGGATAAGTCCATGGATGTGTCCAGGAATCAGCAAACCAGGCGGTTTTTACATCAATGCCTAATTGATGTTTATACCATCTTTTACCGTAAAGACACTGCCTGACTAAAGATTCGCCACAAGGCATTGAACCATCGGCCTCGCACCATAAACCGCTTCCGATTGCTAGCCGACCGTTAGTTCCACTTGGCCCCGGATTAGGGATGCCCAATCCAATGGGTCTTTTCTTATGGACATAGAACCTTAATTTGTAAAAAAGGTCAGGGTACAATTGCTCCAGCGGTTCAATTGAGGGTACCTGGAGAAACGTGAAAGTATAATCCGGAAATTTCTCCATGTTTCCAAAAGCAGTTTCCAGCGTGTGTTTAACCACGATATGAATTGTCTCAGGGTCATAACGCCACCACCACGACAAATCGATATGCGACTGTGGAATCACATGTAATGTCATTTTATCCAGAGTATCCGATGGTTGTACAAACTGGTTCTGCCCAATGCCGGAATTTGATGATAAACAAATAATTATTGCTATCAATCCAAAATATAAACTATTTTTCTTGAACATATAATAATTTAATATGAAGAGAATAACTAAACTAACGTGTAATCAAGAATTTTATCTCAATTGATCGGCATAATGAAAATTTGCCGGTAGTCCCCCGGTATGCCAGAAAAGAACAGTTGAACCTGTTGGTATTCTTCCTTTCTTCAAATAATCCAGCATTCCATAAAAAGCTCGTGCCGTATAAACAGGATCCAGTATGATACCCTCGGTGGTGGCCAGTTCACGGAGGGCAAATATCTCATTTTGGGTAATAACTCCATAACCGGGACCATCATAATCCTTTATCAGTTTAATATCCTTGAGTTGATATTCCTTTTTAATATCAAGTACTTCTTTCCCTTCGGTGAAAATCTTAAAAACGATCTCTTCGAGTGTTACTCCCTGCGTTTCTGATTTATCGATTGTAACCGGCATTAATTCGGAACTCAGTCCAAACAACTCTTTGCCAAGGGTAAGGCCAGCCTGTGTACCGCCAGAACTTGATGCGAAAAAGATATAATCTACTTTTAAGTCAAGGGTGGTCATCTGGTTCATTAACTCCCCTACCGCATTTACAAACCCAAGGGCTCCGGTTAAATTTGATCCGCCATAGGGGATTGTATAAACTCTTTTTCCTTTATTTTCCAACTCAGTTCTCAATAACGAAATACCCTCCCCTTTTCTATTTTCACCGCTAAAATGGATATTTGCACCTAACAGAAAAGACAACAATAGGTTGCCATCGTATTTTTCAGGCTCTGAGCCACCCAAAATTAAATGGCACCCGAGGCCTGTCGCAGCGCAGGCAGCAGCAGTTTGCCGGCAATGATTTGATTGTTGTGCACCCGCGGTGATAATAGTATCAAAATTCTGAGATAAGGCCTCATGAATTAAATATTCAAGTTTTCGGGTTTTGTTTCCACCACTGGCTAACCCGGTGTTATCGTCCCTTTTCAGATAAATAGTGAATCCAGGATATTTTTCTGATAACCTACCCATTAATTGCAATGGTGTTGGAAAAAATCCCAAACTAATTTTATTGTCTAAAATCATATTTCTGAAATTTTATCAATTTGATTATGAATCGCTACTGGCGGCTAGCCTGAAAAGCTGAAGCCGTTTGACTTTTATTCTTGTTTAGAAAAAGACGATTTTATCCTGGCAAAATCTGCCAGCAACCAGTTGCCAAGTGCCAGCCGTAATCGAAGCAAAATTTAAATTTTTCTTAATACTTTAATTTCTGTTAATCCCTTGGACGAATCGTCGCCACCGATGGGTCAAGCATCAGATAACCATTACCATGAATAATTCCAAGCCCTTTATCCATCCGTTCTTCAACGGAATCAGGACCAGTTATACCAAGTTGTTTCCTCACTTCCCTGCGAAGCCACCAATATCCTGAATTCCAGGAATAAAGATGATGTCCGTGTGGTTTTCCGGTGACAGTACTGATTGATTCATGAAAAGCAGGCATAAAGGCCAGCTCCTTCGTCATCCTCCAGACCAACTGGTCATCAACCCATTTGGGGTCCATCCCATGAATCAGTCCGTCAAGATAGTTAGCTCCGTCGTTTAAAAACCATGATCCGCCGTTCGTATAAACTCCTGAATGACCATCCAGCAAATCGCCGTTCGCCTTTGAAATAACGCGCATGCCGAACGGTGATTGAATCCGCATGGTGGTCTCAAGATGGGTTTTAACCATTTCATCGGGCAACAATTTTTTCCCAAAGACCACATACGTCAAGACCTCGCCATAAAGAGCATCCTGACCAATATTCTCCTGCTGTTTGAGGCTCGTGGCCATATAACCGCCGGTTTTGTTGAACATCATCCGGTACCCTTTTATTGCATTCCCAATTTCGGCATCCGTGACTGGAAATCCCAGTTCTTTTGCCGCCATCAGCGCTCCGCAGTGAAAACCCTGGTCAGAAGACGGCGAGTCGTCGTCCTCGTAATTAAGCTGGTCATGGTAAGTCTTAAAACATTTCAACTCCGGTTTGAGTCGAGGAGGAATGTACAGGCCATCCTTTTCGTGCTCCCGAATAAATCTGTAGGCCCGGCCAACTGTACGCATATCAGGATCACCTCCAGCCCGTTTAACCAACAGCGACCAGATCAGGTAATACTGTGAATTGTCCTCATAATCAAGTCGCTCGTAAAAAATAGCCGCCTGTGCCTCCTTGTCAAATTTCGGATCATCGAGCCCTCGGCTCATGTAAAAACTGTCAGAAACCCACTGTTTCCATCCATACCCCACACCCGAGATGAAAATGTAATCGCTCTCAGGCCGTAACAGATTTCGCCGCAATAACAAATAGGAGGTATTTCGCAGTATCGCTTCAATTCCTGACTGGTTAAATCCTTTGGCATTGGCCAATGCCAGATGTGCGGCCAATTGCACATCGTATGTGGATTTTACATCAGCCGAAAAAATCCAGGTCTTCCACCTTTGGGTTTCTCCTTGTTCGATATGTTGCCAGCCATCGAACGTTCCCCGGTACACACTGGTTGCATCCATGTTAAGCGGGAAGAGGACGGTTCTCCGAACTGATCCATCGCCATTGCGCAGCGAGAGTTGATTGTTTTCTTTATCAAAATTCATAAAACTGCGGTTTTCCCACATGCCCGGAGTGTCACCGATTATTCCGTATAACTTATCACCTGTTCTGACACCCAAAAACGGGAAGGTTTGCCAACCAGGGGGATTTCCAAATTCGGTACCCGGACAGCCTGGCGTGTACTTTACAGATGATTTTTCTTCCCCTATGAAAGAGTAGAATGTACCTTCTTTTTGAACTTTCCATCCAAAATCCAGAAAATACCGCTGGTCCGATTCAGCCACGACAGACACAAGACGCTCAATTAACCCGGGAGTTATCATCCTGTATGTTTCTGATATTTGAAGGCCAGGTGCCTGACCTCCATCCAGATTTAAGCTATTACCTTTTTCGTTAAAGGTTTTAAAGCTAATCTGTGTGTTATGTGTCGGCTGAACTACCAATAAAGCGAAATTATTTACCGGACTAAAAACAACCTGCCCGTTATCCACAATTTGAGCGCTAACTCCAGCTTTCATATTATGAGCAACTGGTCGGATCTCAGCCTTAGCAACAGAGTTGAAAGCGCACAACATAAAAAATACCGATACTATTCCATAAGATAGTTTCATCATCCAATTATTAAATTGTTATTTCAATACTATTGGTTGCCAATGTGCCCACATTGCTGCCTGACCGGTCTTTAGGTTTGTAATTCGATATTCATGATGATCTGACAACTTCATCAGGAAAAGCTGACGAACACCTTCTCTTCTGGAACCATAAAGCACCCACTTTCCGTCAGGTGAGGGTTCCGGGTGATAATGTAAAGTCCCTTCGGGTGAATGAGTGAGCTGCTGAGTCTTTCCATCCAATCCGACCTGAAAAAGTTCTACTCTGTTTCCATTCATTGCCGTATAAAAGACTGACTTGCCATCAGCTGACCAACCCGGAATATCACTGCTCCCGCCATGAAAGTCAAACACATCCAAAAATTCGATTGATCCTTTATATCCTTTCCGATCGGCGAGTTTTTTGAGTCCTGTCCCATCAGAACGGACAAGGTACGGATCACATTTTGTGTTTCTCTCGCCGCTTACAAAAAGAATCCAGGCACCATCGGGTGACCACTGAGGGCCGAAGTTGAATTTTTGTCCGGTTTCGATATGCTGAGCATTAGTGCCATCCGCATCGGCAATATAAACCTGATAATCCCGATGGTAAGCAATCCTCTTTCCATCGCGTGAAGCATTAAAACCATATGTAAAATCTTTCGATCCCTTTGTCAGATCGATTTTATTCCTTCCATCAATGTCCATCTTGAATGGGTGCGAAATCCCGTTTATCAAGGCGGTAAAACCGAGTTTCAGCGGATCATCAGGCCAAAAGAATAACCCACTGTTATAATTGCTTATCCGACCCACAGCCGTGACATTAACCGCATTACCGTTGTAAACATCAACAAGATAATTATCATATAGCACCTCTCCGTCGATATGACAGAATTGTTTGTTCTCCTCTTCCCATTTTGCCGTTTCATTACTTTTCCAGCCAACACCGATAATTGCCTTTCCTCCATCGGGCGACCATCCTGCAAATTGAGACATTGTATCACAGGGCTGCATGCATTCCCTTGATAGCAACCGATGTCCCGACCCGTCAGCATTAATGACAACTGCCCTCATCGTTTTGACGTTTGCCTGACGACCTCCCGGAAGGTTGGTCTGCAATTCGGTATAGCCAATCAGGCAATCGGGAATTTGCAGTGATCGTTCCCGTCTTGAGAAGACCTCAGAAGGATGTTTTCTATTTTTGGGAACAGCACATTGCAGGACAAGAAACGAAACAAAAAATACAGACAATATTTTATAAGATAGTCTTTGCGAATCCCTGAGCAGGTTGATATTCATTGGGTAATATTTATTGACTGCTATAAATGAAAATATTTGACTTTCATTAGATCACTAGTTAGGGCTTGCCGAAAAACTTATTCAAACCACAACATGGTTATCCGCCAGCTGGAAGATGAATAACCCCCGGTGAAGCTTGCGAAACCGGAGGGAAATGATGATACACAATATCCGCTCCGCCAACTGGCGGACTGAATGTTACTTTTAATTACTATTATTGAACCCTCTCAGGGTTCCGGTTTTCACTAGATTCTTTACCCACAGTTTCACTTCACTGGGGGTTATCCAGATTAAATCCCTTTCGGGATAAAA
Source organism: uncultured Bacteroidia bacterium (assembly GCA_903859795.1). Lineage (GTDB taxonomy): Bacteria > Bacteroidota > Bacteroidia > Bacteroidales > Prolixibacteraceae > JAAFHB01. The sequence continues at coordinate 2,041 of CAIOOC010000703.1, read as the reverse complement.
ACCCAATCTTCATAATAAAATCTACAACTTCAACTTTAAAGTTTGCCCAGGTTTTAATTTGATTATCTCCTTTTTTGAATTGTAAACGAGTTCACTTTGCCCTCCTCTTTTTGAATAAACCGTTGCCTGGATAAGTTTATGTTTTTCCCATTTCATGTTTATGACAAACCCACCGCGGGCACAAAGCCCCGTAACTTCACCTTGCGGCCAGGCTTCAGGAAGAGCTGGCAGGAGCCTTATGATTCCGTTATGTGACTGCAGGAGCATTTCGACAATTCCGGCTGATCCACCAAAGTTCCCGTCAATCTGGAATGGAGGATGTGTATCAAACAAGTTGACCTCTGTTGATTTGGAAAGAAGTTTCATTGCGTTTTCATAAGCCTTTTCACCGTTCTGGAGTCTTGCATAAAAATTGATAATCCAGGCTCTGCTCCAGCCGGTGTGACCTCCTCCCATTGACAACCTTCTTTCGAGAGAGGCATTGGCTGCTTTAAAAAGGGCAGGATTTTCAGGTGTAAACTGAAATAGCGGATACAATCCCAGCAAATGAGACATATGCCTGTGTCCAGGTTCTGTTTCTTCAAAATCGCGTACCCATTCCTGGATGCAACCCTTTGAATTAATTTTAACCGGAGGGAATTGTTTCTGAGCTGCCTTTAACTTTTGAACAAACTCCCTGTCTGTATTAAGAATGCCCGCAGCCTCGGTGCAATAATCAAAAAGTGCATTTGTGATCTCAATATCAACTGTTGCAGCATAGGTAAGTTGTGATTCGGTTTTAGTTGCAGGATCCAGAAATGTATTTTCGGGTGAATGGGATGGATTGGTTACCAGATAACCTTCAGGAGATTTCGAAAGGTAGCCAAGGACAAACTCAGCTGATCCCTTGAGTAATGGGTAAGCCACTTCACGCAAATAAGTCGTATCTCTTGTGAAAAGAAAATGTTCGTAAACAGGGAAAGTCATCCATGGTCCGTTCATTGGAGTTATTCCCCAGACACCATCTGCAACGCCGGTTCTGCCAAAGGGGTCTGTGAGGTGATGGAGTGTCCAGCCTTTTGTACCATACATTTCGGTGGCCGTGGCTGATCCCGGAACCATTAACTTTGTCATAAAATGGTTTAATGGCTCGCTCATTTCCGACAGATTGCAATTCTCTGCGAGCCAGTAATTCATTTGCAGGTTGATGTTTGTATGAAAATCGGCATTCCAGGGAGCCTCAAATTTCTCGCTCCAGATACCCTGAAGATTTGCCGGAAGAACACCAGGCTTACGTGACGAGCCCATCAGCAGGTACCTGCCATATTGAAAATACAAAGCCATCAGTCCATTGTCTGCGCCACCCTCTTTTACAAGTTTTAAACGCTCATCAGTAGGCAGACTAATCTTGGGATCGGTTCCGAAACTAAGTTTAACCCTTTCAAAGAATGGCTGATATTCCTTTAAATGCCTTTGCTCAAGAACCCTCGAAGATAGTGCGGAGACTTTATCAAGAATGATTTTGCATGTACTTTCCGGATCAATACTCCTGTCAAAATCGAGCATTTCGATGTTGTAATCGGTTGCCGCTGTAAATACAAGGGTTATACCATTGGCATTTGAAACTACAAGTGAAGAATCTGTTGAGGAAACTGTCCCGTTCTCTGCCTTTATACGCAATTCACCAGAGAATTTCATATGACTTCCTGCTGGTCCCTTCCTGGTATTCTCGGCATCCTGAATTTGCCCGTTCAACTTAATGATTCCGGAAGAAGATGCCTGGATTGAGGCATCTCTTCCCCTTTTTAAAATGAAAGATGAATTGATCAATCCTCCATTGGCAGATTCGATACGAACTACCATCAGGTTATCAGGTGCAGAAATCCAGGTTTTTTGTAAATATCTTTTCCCTTCAACCTGAAACTCAGAGGTTGTAATTCCTGTCGCCAAATCAAGTTGACGGCGGTAACCGGTTGGGGCAGATTTCCATTGATAATGAATTAACAGATTTCCAAAGGGCTGATATGAACGTACTTCGGGGGGAATACCTACAAAATTTTCT
>CAIOOC010000702.1 GCA_903859795.1 uncultured Bacteroidia bacterium | reverse complement strand
CTTCGATAAGATTGGTCTCCTCAGCCTTATCTATTTTCGATAAAAAAGGGATCGTCAGAGTTACTTCGGTTGCCTGTCCGCAAACCTCATTGACACGCAAAATATATCCACTACCATTTATTTCAGCAGGTTTTACGGTACTTACAGCGATATTGGTCTTATCCGACTCAAGGAAGCTAAACTGACCGGAAGGCAATCTGCCGGAAGAATTCGGTTTACCCAATAGTGTGGCATACAATGGATGAGATATCTCCTCACCCTTCAGATGCGCTCTCCCATCGATCCAGTTCCCCTGGTGACTCGAAATACTCCAGGTCATCCTTGTTTTACCGCGCTGGTCAACCTGGATATTTGTTCCAAACCAGTTATTCATCGGATAAAGAAACATAAAGCTTTTGTCCGGCTTTTTAAGGATCGATTCATTCGCCCATAATTGTGAATGACGCGGATAACCGTATTCAATTAACCCGCACTCAGCAGTAGCCAACGTAATTCCAAATTCTTTACACGATACGTCGGAGAAACTTTGAATTCCATAGTGACTTGTTGTCGACCCATCACTCTGGTCGGCTATCGGTTCAACAACCGTTCCGGGCAGGTCGTGTTTAATTGTAAATCCGGGGACATTGAATGGGAAAGCGAAAAAAACAGACTCTTTCCCCCACGATGTGTATGTTTTATAATCCTCGTGTCTGCGCATCGACGGAGCCTTGTCCATGTTAACAACAAAATCTATCCGCTTAATATCGTTGTACAGAATGATCATTTGTTGCATCTCCTTAACTCCTTTGGCTTTTATATTGGCCACCATCACATCAGAAACGGCACCCTTTAAAGCTGACAGTGTCGCTGATTCGATGCGATAATCCTTCTCCTTTTCCCCAACATAATTGTATAAATATTCACCCAGTTTGTAATCTGAATTTGTATCAACGAGTTCCTTTTTGAGTTCCTTGTCCCATAGGCTGGAAATACTACCTGTTTTAGAGTCGAAAAGAATTTTGTAAAATCTGTTTTCAAGCCTTGAGTTATCAGCCACCAGGTTGTTTGATAACTGTTCATCCTTTTTGGTCACAATTTTGAACGTTTTATACCCCATTGAAGGAATATCGGATGCAATGAAAATGACAGAGTTATCGGGAAGTTTCTGGACCGGAACAACCTTACCGGTAACATTATCGGTTAATTGAAATTCAGCATTTCTGTTTTCAAGGCGGACAACATCCGTTCTTTTTAAGGCCAGTGGGTTAAAAACAACCAATGTGCTATCTCCATTGGTTTTGATCAATCCTTCAAATTGCCGGTTCACTTTATCGCCGGCTTTATCAATATAATTTTTTGCATCGGTAACGAAGGCGCCATGCATCGAATACTCGGTTTCATAGTAACATTCGAGGCTTGCCTCATTATTTTTTAAGGTAACCGGCGCCTGTACCAATCCCTCTGAATAGGCTCCCATTGTATGTTCATCAAAATTCAAAAGATTGTTGTATCCGGCCCAAATGTCTTCCCATACAGAACCCTTAGCACCGGAAGCCGAAGCAAAAGAGCCGAATGATTCTACTTCAACAAGCTTGTTACTGAGAAGCCGGGCCTGGGAGGCTGATTTAAAATCTGCATAGTGTTCATCAACCCAGGAATTGGGAGCATCTTTGTCAAAAACATAAGTATTGCCTGGTTTCAACTGGGAAGTACCATCCTCGAAAAACATGGTCATTGTGGCATTGATAACTTTGGGATACTCCCATTTCTTGTTCCAGTTATTGATAATGATTGAGTTATCGAATACGGGAAGACTAAAATCCCAGCACTCCTTGAACATGACACAATTTAAGGGCCAGCTTTTTTCTTCATACTTCGTCAAAATATCCTGGACAACAGACATTTTCCCCTCGGCAAAATCACCTGCATGGATGCTGCAATGGTAGTGGGTTGTCTGAAACCAGGTCATATTATCCCTGTCATTGTCGGGTGAAAGCCACTTATAAAACGAGTTGGACGATGCAGGTTTCATCTGATCTTCCATATTATTGCGGCCATGGAAAAAATATTTCAAATCTGCCTCCTTGGTATAAAGCGGCAACGACCGGGGTAATCCTTCCACATCATCAAGCAATGCCAGTTTTCTGGGTTCTATACCCAACATATCCACAACATACCGGTTTGGTGTGTAAAACAACCTGGCTAACGACTCTGTATTGAGCATTTCAACATTAACTGAGTTATGAATGGCGCCAAGTTCAATGCGTCCCTCCTTTATGCGGGTAACCAGTTCCTCTACCTTTTCCCGTGGTGCATTCCTGATCCAGCGTGCCATTGGCTCGGATGTTTCAACGGTCCACCTATATTGACTCTCTTTATCCCAGCCGTCAGTAAGTTTACAATATTCCAGTGCGAGTTCGATACCCAATTCACGCACATCACGCCGCATTAGCTGAAAATAGTCGGCATATCCCATATCGTGATGTGAATAAGCAACATGGTATATTTTCCATTTTTTCTGCACCTTCCAGTCAATGCTCTTTTCTGCCAAAACCTGCCCTTGCGAAGACAAAATCCTGAAAATTAGTTTTTGATCTTGGGGTAACTCAGGAAAGTAAATTTCGGTCTTGCCCTCGCCTGAAGGGAGCGATTTCAGGGTGTGAGAAAAGATCTTTTGATTGCCTTCACAAATTGTTAACTGAAAATCATCTTCCCCCGAATCGTTCGAAATGGTAATGTTTACCAGTTGCCTGAGTGGTTCGTTGGCCTTATGTTTGAGGAAAAATACAGTGGGTTCAATATTTTTAATGACAATTGCACCATAACAATTCACCGATAGAAACAATGCTAAAAAGGATCTAATAATAACAGTCATTTTCTTTCTCATGGTTTCCTGTTTTAATAAGTTATTCCTGTAAATCGGATATCAGCACTTTATATTTTCCTCCCAGGTCAGCTTTAATCAGTTTCCCATTTACTGTTATACCCTGTTTGAGGCTGTCGGGATTGATTTCAATCTTCAATCTGGCTGACCGGAATCTTAAGTCCGCAGCAACTGATTTGGTATTCGGATAAATGTTTGGCCTTATAATCAGAAATTCTCCGGAAACTCTTACCCCCAGCCAATGCCTGACCACGAAGGAGGTAACTTCGGCAGAAGTCCAGGGAACAATTCCACACCAGGCTATCTGACTGCGGTTCAGAGGGATCTCTTCAAACCAGGCTCCTGCGTTGCCTCCCTGGATATCGTGCAGCCATTGAAGCGACCGGCGACTGCGGTCCAGCAAACCTGCGTCATGTTGAGCACGGGCAATAAAGGCAGTTCCGAAGGTCCAGGGGCCCGGTTGGTCGAGCTGCGAACTGGAGTGATACCTTTCGTATCCTCCGACATTCCACCTGGCATTCCAGATTGATTCAAGTTTATCAAGTGATTTTATGGCCAGGGAAGAGCGGGGATCGATGATTCCAAGCAAAACAGGCAGCGCATAGGTGGCATCAGGATTTAACCTGTGATAATATTCGGTGGGAACAGGAGCATCATTTTTATAAGATGTTTCACGTCCTGCTGTAAGGTCAGCTATCTCCCCGTTTATATTCCGGCGTTTAATCAGGGCACCATCGTGAACCAACGACAGCGACGGGTGAGTAAGCGTTGCTTTTAGAAACTGATCGGCGGTTTTTCTCCAGTAGGCTGCTTTTTCAGGAACTCCAAGAATTCCGGAAAGATCTGCGGCGTCCCGTAAACCCTGGATCATATAGGTCTGGTAAGCCAGTTCATATGCATCGTTAAAGGTGCGTTCCCAGAATTCCCTGCGGTTGTGAACCATTCCGGTTGAGTCCCGGAAGGCAGGATTTAAGGGCCGTTCAATCAGTTTGAGGATCTTTTTTTGATACAAAGTAACCAATGATTTGTCTCCGGTCCAATCAACGTAAAGCTTCATGCAATTCATCAAAACGCCCATCTGATCAAACTCTTCCCTGTCGGGTTCATCAAATCCACCCGCAACAACTGTGGTCCCTTCGTCCGAAACAAGATCTGAAAGTATGTACAATAAAACCCCTCTGGCACTTTCAAACGATCCGCTGTATATCAGTCCCATAGCCACATTTGATCCGTCGCGGACCCACTGGTTTCCGTATTCAAATACGCCGGCATCCATGCGTCCGTTTTCAGCGACCATTCCGGGCAATGCAAAAGAAGCGTTGCGGTAAAGCGAATAAACCAGGGAATCGGAAGTTGATACGGATGAAAGCCTATCGGGAAGTTGACCCTGACTGACAGATTGACCAAATCCCGGCCAGGAGATTTCGCGATTCAAACTGATTGTCTCTCCATGCTTTATCGGGATAGGTCCTGAGTCAGCATTTCCATCTGTACCGGAAATCCTGATCGTATCATTCCCTGCAAGATCTGCATTAGTGAGTGAAATATGTCGTGAAAATATTCCAGGTTTACCGGCAACTGAAAATGTCTCGGTCACTTGTACTCCTCCGGCCCACCACTTCAGCTCAACTGCAGGAGTGCCATTCCGTTTAACCCATTTTGCCCCTGAATTATGACCAAGCGGTGAAAATTCAATGTTACCAAGAATGACTTTCAAGGCTGACCGGGAAAAATTCGTACCAGGAATGTAGTTGAGTGCATTAACTTTCCTGGCTGTCTGATCCGGTTTTTCAGCATCAAAAAGCATGCAGGTAAATGCAGGTGCAATCCCTGATTTGTCAGCCTGCAGAACCATTTTCAGCATTCCGCTTCTGAGAAAAAAATATTCCCGACCCGGCAGAAATGAATTCATATATTCCTGTTTATCCTCCGGCGTATTGAAAACCTGAAACTCAGCCAGGGTAACTCCCTCGAAAGGTGCAGCCTTCCCCGGAATTGAAATCACATTGAACGGGTTTTGCCCGGCGGAATATTTTGTAATGATTATGCGTACCTGCTTACTCTCAACAGCAGGAAACTGGCGTGTAAATTTCGCTCCGATCTGCGAACCTTTAAAAACAGACTTCCACTCCCCTTCCTGAAGATATTGAACTTCAAAAGCCATGATATGCGGCTGATAAGGCTCTGAAATCACCGCGGTATTAAACCGTCTGACACTCCCCAGATCCACCGTTAATGCAGGCAGTGAATCTGTGGGCTGTGCGAGCCAACGTGTATTAAAATCCTCATCAACAGCATATTCAGGCATGTATTCAACGCGATTGTCGGCCAGACTTGAAGCTTTTACAGGACGGTATCCCGTAAGCGTTTGTAAAGCAGGCAAACGATCGGGCTGATCAATTTGCTTTTTAAGTTCCATCAGACGCTCAACAAGATTTTGCGGAATATTTCCTGAAAGATCGGGCGGTACATCAAGCAGCAGATTGGCGCCGCGGCCGGTACTCTCCTTATACCAGTGGTAAAGTGTCCTGACCGATTTGGTCACATCACCATCCATCCAGAACCAGTTTTGATTAATCGTCTGGCAAACCTCCATCGGGATATAATACTTCTTCCCGTTGATTTCCCTAATTGGATTATGGCCGGTTACCGGAGGAAGCGTGCGCTCTCCGTTTGTTATATCGGCAGGGAAATTAGCCATCACCGAACCGTCTGTAAGGCCGTTGTTGCATGTTACAAGGCATTCGGGTTGAATGGATTTGACAATGTTATATAATTCAGATCTTTGTCCGGCTTGCAGGATTGACGGAATATCAATCCAGATCTCGGTAAGCCCTTTGTAATTAGCAACAAGTTCTGTAATCTGATCCCTGACGAGCTGAAAATATTCCTCCTTTGAAGAGCCCGGTTGGTTGTGATCGTCCCACAGGCAATAATAGAGAGCAGGTTTTATTCCATTTTTCCTGCAGCTTTCCATAAACGTGGCTACTACATCTTTCTTAAATCCGGATGAAGCTATATCATAATCATATTCCTTCCCCTTCCAGGACACTTTGCTATCCCACAGGCAGAATCCTCCGGTATGCTTTGCTGTCAGTACCGCATATTTCATTCCGGCATCCCTGGCCGTTTGTATCCACTGATCAACATTCAGCTTTTCGGGGGCAAAGGCACTGGCAGACATCTTGCCGTTATCGTACTCGGCACGGGCAAAGGTGTTCATATTAAAATGGATAAACATGCCATATTTCAGTTTCTCCCAGTCCTGAATATTTTTTTGGGGTGTAATCGGTTTCGTTTGCCCAAGAAGCAGCGAAGGAATGACAAACAACAGGATTAGTGCTTTGATGTATTTAGTAATCATGCGAATAAGTTTTATGTATATCCATTGAAAATCTTCTGTTTGTGTGACTTTTTCTCTCGCAAAGTCGCAAAATCTTCGTAAATGGTTTCTATTATTTTAAAACTTTTGCATATCTGCTATTCATGAAATCCACAGATTCCCCAAAGGGTTTTGTTGCGATTAAATCCCCATTCCGGTAAACCGAAAAAGTCCGTTTATCAAGTTGAATATTATAAGAATTTCCCCTGAATTTGAAATCGCGCAATATGGATTCGCCCATTTCCTCATGAGTGTTTGGCCTGATTGTCAAAATATCCTTCTCAATAGTTATCCCAAAGGTTCCGAAGATTATGGCTTCCATCCCGGAACCGGCAGATATTTCAAGTGGCATCGAGGAGCGGTCTTGAATCGGAGCATCGGTCCTTGGATTTTGCGGCAGGTAAGGGAAGTAGTCGATGTATTGCATGTTACGCCGGAGCATATCCCAGCCCATCTCAGCAAATCCCTGTTTATAGAGGTTCCGGGAGATGCGGCCCGGCATTCCTGCATATTGACCTCCCCCTCCCCAGTCCGAATCGATCAGATCCCAATGCACGGTGTCATTGCGGGCGATGGAATAAATTCCGAATTTACCCAGAAAAACCCCTTCCTTAAGATGACTCACCAGTTTGTTCACCTGGTTTCCGGACAAATAATCGGTACCCAGTGCATCGAAAAGGTGGTCGGTCCAGATTGACTCTTTGGTTCCGTCAGGATACAGATTATCGAACCACCCAAGTTTCTCGTTCCAGAGTCGCTGATTCATAAGATTTTTTAGTTTATCTGCATCAATGAGATAGGTTCCGCTATTTTTATCTTTAAGTACCCGGGCCCATTCCGACATTCGGTAAAGCAGATGAGCGGTCAAAACATTCACAATTGGCACCACATGGTTATAACCGTCTGTCCGGATTTCGATAATTTTCTGGGTATCATAGCCGACATCCATCAAACCTTCCTTGTTACTATAATTGGTTTTCAACTCTGTAACCCATTGTTGCATCCCTTGCCAGACAGTAACATCCCCCGCTTTTTCGCTGAAAATTGTAAAATCACCGGTATGTCGTAAATAAGCCTCGATCATGATCTGTAAAGCGAAAGGCTCCTGGATATACAGATTATCCCAATCAGCCCCTTTCCAGCTTACGTATGTTTTTTTCATTTTCACCTCACGAAAATCGGTCAGAATAGCCTCTTTAAGACTTTGGGGATCGAGCATTGCCAAAACATCAGATGCGTACGAGGTATCCCAGCTGATTGTAAATGGCCAGTAACCCACTGCCCAAAAGGGATTTGTGATATATTTCGGATTTTCGTACCGGCTCATCAAAACAGAGAGGAGGCACCTGTAATAATATTCCTGAAGTTTCTTGTTTGAACTCTCAAGTTTCGGAACATTTCGGTATGCCCATTTTAGCTTTTCGCGCGTGACCTCGTCAGCTGCCTTCATACGCGTGGAAATATCTTTTTGAATAACTGCAGGTGCCTGATTATCTGAACGATAGAACTGAACTGCAAAATAGGCTGTTACATATTCTCCGGGAGGAAGTGTCAGTTCGAAACCTTTGTCACTGATGGTTCCGATATCCGACGATACCCTGGCGTGCATTTGATCGCTTCCGAAGGTAAACGGGTCAATCTGTCTTGCACTGTCTGAACCTTTCATACCATCGTAATACATTCGGTCTGCAAGCTGCTGAGGTATCAGAGTTAACGTTAACGGTGTCTCTTTTCGGTTTTTAAGGATAATCTTCAGGTACACCTCATCGCTGCTGTAGGAAACGTTGGTGCAGCTTTTAATTGAAAAACTCAGCCATTTGCCATCGATTTCCTTATGAAAAGTGCCTGATCTGTAATAGGCATTGGGTTGCCACGTCTCATCCTGGGTGACCATCAGGAACGGGGAATTAGGTCTGAAGTTAGCACCCAGCGGATCGATCCCTTTTCCTTCGTTAATCCATTTATCCCAGATGACCGGCACGTCATCCCTGACGGTTTTCCCGGTATTGTGGTCTAGAAAATTAAGATTAAATGTATAATTCGGAGCACTCAGGGGCAGAAACTGAACATTGGTAAAGCTGGTCATGCTGTATTGACGCGGACAGGCAAAACCGCGGAAGTTAAAAAGCATCACCTGCTGATCATCGAACCGGATTTGCTGACGCTCCATGGCATAGTATTCGGGATCAGAAGGGGAATATGAAGTTTGAGTATAACCGTCAAACGACAGGCTAAAAAGGGAGGCAAAAATGAAAAGACAAATCCAGATCTTCATTACTTGTATATTTAGGTTAATCGTATATGAATGCAAAGTGGAAACTGTAAAATGAAAAGTGCAAAGTGCGTAAGAGATCACTCCCAAAGTATGCACTTTACAATTTGAATTTTATACTTTTAATTATTTCCAGTATTTCCCGTATTCGTCAACAAGTTCCCCCACTCTTTTCACCCTGCTCTCAAGTCCGTCGGGTGGAACCTGATCGGCAACCCCCAACACATAGCGTGGTTCCCGAACCATGATCGCAAGGATTTGTCTCACATGCCGGTCAAATTCCTGATCACTTACGCTTCCGGTGAAATAGACGCCAGGAATGCCTCCCCAAAGAATGCTTTTTGAATCCCCGGCTACTTCAGCAAGGTCTTCCCATTTTAAATCGCCCACCGGATAGGGAGTCAATGCTTCAAGTACCGTAAATCCGACTGAGGCTTCCTGTTGCAGCAATCCCGAAAGTGTCCCGTCAATATGGATAAACGAATATTTACCAGCCTGGTGAATTTTGGTGGTCCATTCTTTCTGATAATCAAACATGTACATCTTAAACAGGTCGGGACCAACCATCTCTGATGAAAGATTTTCAGGGATCATCAGCACTTCAGCCGGACTGTCGATGGCGATGCGGGCAGCCTGATCGAAAGCCTTTTTCATGATGTCGAGCAGCTCCTGAAATTCATCAGGCATCGTTAAGGCAGCCATTGTGACAGCCACAACGCCGGCTTCCAAGGCCAGCAGGTGCATAAACGGACTCTTGGGAAGATAGCACAGCACAACACCCTGATCGCCTACCTGTTTTAAACGTTGTTCGGCATATTCATAGTCAGGTTCAAACCGGGTATTTTCGTAGATAAATTTCATCACCGGGATGTCGGCTTCTGACTTCATAAAATGTTCCAGCGGCCCTTCGGAAAACGATGTTGGAATATACTCCCAGCATTCACGCACTGAACCCAGGGGCGTTTGTATTTCTTTAAAATGTTTAGCCCCTTCGTACCAATCCCGAACCTCACAATTCTCGATAATCTGTTTGTAGGGGAAGTATCCCTGCAGGTAAAATCCAACACCCAGATCGCGGTGCCACCGGATGTAATCATCCGATCCGATAAATCCTTCAGGTTTCAGTCCGCGTTTGATCAGCGAGTTTGCCCAGTAGTCAAGGTCACCACACCAGGGTACCTGATCGGGTTGTTCTCCTTTAAGGATTTTGAGTATACGTTCTCTTGGGGTCATGATATTAATGCTTTACGGTTAATGGTTAATAGGTTAATGGTTAATTGATAATGGTTAATAAATAGGTAAATGGTTATTAGTTATCTCAATGTAGCAATAACCATTATGACATTCAGCATTAGCATAAAACCTCTTTTTCAATCTGTTCCAGGGTTTTACCCTTCGTTTCGATGATGTATTTCTTCAGATAAATAAACCCGATAAAGGTTAGTACTGCAAAGAAGATAAAAGCATAGCTCATCCCGATCTGTTGAGCCGCCTGGGTAGTGCCAAACAATCCGATCACCACGGGAAAAAAGAAATTGAGTGAGGCGCTGATCACCCAATTGGCAAATGAACCAATTGATGCACCCCGGGCTCTGATAATGTTCGGAAACATTTCAGACAATAAAACCCAGATCACAACACCCTGTGAAGCAGCGAAAAAAGCAATATAAGCCACCAGCAACGCAACAAGCCAGTAACCTGTAATATTTCCAGAAAGCAAACCGTATCCGAATAAGCCCAGAACAACCACCATTCCCAATTGTCCAAATAAGAGCAGTTTCTTCCTTCCTATCTTGTCGATAATGGTCATGGCTATCAGTGTGAAAATCAAATTTGTCACACCCAAAAGGACACTCTGAAACATCGATGAATCTCCCGAAAAACCAGCGATATGAAAAATCTGGGCAGAGTAATAAAATACGACTCCAATACCCGTAAGCTGGCTAAAGATTCCAACGAAAATTCCGATAAATATTATCTTTCGGTATGGCCTCTTAAATAAATTGATTCGTTTACTAATATTTTCATTATGAATCGACTCCTGTATCTCAAGAATGGTCTGGTCGGTATCGATTTCATGGGATGAAAGGTCCTCAATATTCTTCTTTGCCTCAGCGATCCTCCCCTTTTTAACGAGCCAGCGTGGCGATTTGCGGATCACAAGGAGCATCAGGAAAAATGCCACGGCAGGAATTGCACCGCTGAAAAGCATCCAGCGCCAGTTTGAGTCGCCGATGTTAAGAAGCAAATAATTCGTTATCAGGGATAACAAAATACCCAGTACGATAGCCAGCTGAAAGGTCGAGGCAAGTACACCCCGGTGTTTGGGTGGTGAGATTTCCGATATATAAACCGGACAGAGCACCGATGCGCCTCCGATGGCAAGTCCGCCGATAAAGCGCGAGAGGATAAAAACACTGATGTTGGTGGCAATTGCACATCCCACCGAAGAGGCCAGGAACATGATCGCCAGCAATTGAAGAAGCCTCTTGGCACCATAAAGGTCGCCGGGCCGGCCGATAAGGATCGTGCCCAAAATACACCCGATCAACGCTGAACTTACGGTCCATCCCTGCCATGCCGGTGGCAATTGAAAATATTTTACAAGATCGATCATTGCCCCGTTAATAATTACGGTGTCGTAGCCAAAAAGCAGGCCACCCAGAGCGGAGGCGATGGTGCATTGCAGGAGAATTTTATTCATGGAATAAATGGTTAATGTGTTAATGCTGAATGGTTAATCGTTTAATGGTCAATATTCGTTTGGAGATTTGTAAATATAGCTAATTTCAGTTTATGAGAAAATATACCTCTTCAATTAAGCATTAACCATTATTGGATTAAGCATTAACCATTATCACATTAAGCATTACCACTGTAATTCCCATATTTTTTCACAGTATCAATCAATGCCAGTATGTTTTCCAACGGGATGTCATCATGCAGACTGTGATCGGTTGAAAGGATAGATCGGAAGAGCGTCGTGTAGGGAAAGAGTG
>CAIOOC010000701.1 GCA_903859795.1 uncultured Bacteroidia bacterium | reverse complement strand
CCGATCTCTACGCCGTAAAGCGACGTCATCCGTTGCTGGCCATCGAGCAGGAGTTTCACCACACCGGCTGCCAAAGGGCCATCCCCACGGTGGTCGGCGGTCTTGGATTCCGTGGCCCACACCAGCAAGCCGCCAACTGGATGCCGCCGATAGAGGGAGTCGAAGAGGCGTTACCCATTAGCCATAGCCGCATTTTCCGGAGGTTTGATTATTTCATTTGTCTTTGCTCAGACAATCAACAATTTTGGCAATTGGAGCAATATGCATTACGTGTCTACATTTATTTCAGTATTTGTAATTGTGGGAATTGCCTATTCAGCATTTTCATTTCCCCCCTTCCGTTCAAAAGAGAAGTGCATGGTTTACCTGATGCTTCCGGCAACAAACAGTGAGAAATTTGTGTTTGAAATACTTTCGAGGATTGTTGCATTTATTATACTGATGCCACTACTATACTGGATCCTTGCGAACCTGGAAGGTGCAGTTTTTCATTACTATTTTCCTGAATTGACAAATTATAAATTTTCCTTTCGGGACGGCTTTCTGGCAATTGTTAAGGATGGGAAATTTGAGTTCTGGGCACTGATATTAACTCTGCAGGGAATTCTATTTATGTTTATTGCCCCGTTTGCCGGAGCAGGCTACTTTTCAAAATCACCGCTGGTCAAAACATTGCTTACCTTTTCTATCGTTGTCATTGGCTATTTCCTTTTTGCATACATAGTTAATAGGAGCCTAAATCTCGATGGGCTGAAACCTGTTGGAAAAGATCAGATTTTCTTCAGGGATGGTCAATCAGTCATCAGACTTCTTTCTATAAGTATGTTTATCATCAACATGACCTTTTTAGCGATAGCCTGGTTTAGTTTAAAAGAGAAGGAGGCTTAAAATGGAATTTAAAAATACAAAAGGAATCTTTCTTCAGATTGCCGACAGCATTTCGGAGAAAGTGATGGAGGGGAAGTATCCCCCCTGTGAAAAAATCCCTTCTGTGCGGGATCTTGCAGCCGAAATGGGGGTCAATCCCAATACGGTGATGCGAACTTACAGCGAACTACAGGCACGGGGAATCATTGATAATAAGCGCGGTGTTGGTTTCTATGTGAGCACTGATGCCGTAGAAATCATCCGGAAATGGAAACGGAAAGAGTTTTTCGAAATTGAACTCCCTCTGATTGTAAGACAAACAAGGATGTTGGACATCACACCTGAAGAACTCAAACCCTATTTTGAACTCCCTATTAATTAAATCCTTATGAAAACTAGTAAAATCATATTTATTTCGCTCGTTGGAACCATCGCGCTACTGATTTTGGCAGGAATGCTTGACCTGCGTATTAACGGAAGGAAGTTTAGCGACATCAACTCCGATTTCAAGGTGAAAAGGCAATCTCTGAAATTGTTTAAGACGCTCTATATTACAAATAGTTTGAATGTCACCCTGGTGAAAAATGATTCTTCCTTTCTTGAGATAACCTGTTTAAAAGATTCGGTAACGCCAAAGGTAAATTTCTCATTGAATGATGATACTTTGAAGATTTCAAATTTTGAGAAGTTGTCGCATAGCAATGCATCGATCCGGATTCACGCCTCCAATTCGCTTAAGAGAATTCACCTGGAAAATTCCAATTTAAATCTTGAGAACTTTAGCACGGAGGAGCTGTCACTTCACCTTGATCAAAGTGAGGTGTGGCTTAACGAGGGTGAACCTCTTAAATCGAAGATTCATTTTCTCGAGGTTTTGGCGAAGAATCATTCTGATTTAAACGGCGGTCAGTTTAATGTGGATTCAGCCGATGTTACGCTTCGCCATTCGGAAGCAAATCTTGAATGTATTGCGAAAATGCTTAAGGGATCACTTTCAGATAGTTCCAGAATCCATGCCAGGCAGCCGCTGGAGATTTGGCTTAAAAAGGATGCAACAAGTAATGTGAACATCAACGATTATTGATCCTGTTTCACCAGGACACTTTTTTACCATGGAGTCGCGGAGAAACTGAGACACACAGAGTTAGTTTTTCTCTGTGAACCTCGATGACCTCCAATCCTCCGTGGTAAATTTTTTGATTAAATTTATCCTAATTTTATGCTAATTAATTAAACCTTTTCATTTCGGGAAAGTCAAAAGTACGTTGAAAATCAAATTCATTCCCAACCTCTAATACTAATGTAGTTTGAAAATCGAGATTAATGGTCTGAATAAGGTCTATCCGAACGGGAATCATGCATTGAAAGATGTAACGATGACCATTGAGAACGGGATGTTTGGTCTGCTGGGACCAAATGGGGCCGGTAAATCATCGTTAATGCGCATCCTGGTAACACTTGCAAAACCCTCTTCGGGACAAGTACTTGTTAACGGTCTTGACCTGCAGAAAAACAGGAAGGAGATTCGAACGATGCTGGGTTATCTTCCCCAGGATTTCAGGTTTTTTGCCAAGTTGCGCACCTATGAGTTTCTCGATTATATTGCCCGTTTATCGGGTATGAATCAGGCTTCGAAAAGGAATGAAGCGGTAGAGAAAATGCTTGAGGAGGTGGGACTTTACGAAGCCCGAAACCGGTTTGCGAACAACCTCTCGGGAGGTATGAAACGCAGGCTTGGCATTGCCCAGGCGTTGATTGGGGAACCTCAGATAATTATTGTCGATGAACCCACAACAGGACTCGATCCGGAAGAGCGGATCAGGTTCCGGAATCTGCTCACGCGCATCAGCGAACGCGATGTTGTAATTATCCTTTCCACACACATTGTCGGAGACATCTCAAGCACATGTACCGATATGGCGCTTATGAACAAGGGGACCCTTGCATTCAAGGGGTCACCGGAGCTGCTCATTAGTCAGGCACGTAATAATGTTTGGCGCATTACCGCCACAGAAACCGAATACCAGGAAATCCAGGATAAATACCCGATAATCTCCTCTATTCCGTCAGAAGAGGGGTGGGAAGTTCAGGTTGTTTCAAAAAGCATTAATGGATACGCAGGTGAACAGATTGAACCCAATCTGGAACATGCCTATGTGAATTTCATGGAGAACGAGCTTAATCAGCACTGGCACGAGATCTGATGCTGATTCGATTCAGCTCTCTTTATTGCATTTAATTTCCTAAATTTCAACTGCTTAATTATGATGGCAATTCACAATATTCTGACAGTTTCGAAATACGAGTCGAAAACACTCTTCAGGAGTTGGTTCTTCAGAATCTTCTCCATTCTGGCCCTGCTCTTTGTCTTCCTGTTCAACCTTGGAGTACAAACCAGTATTGGCTGGCCAAATGGCGACATGGTAGCATTGCCTTCGATGATTCCCTTTATAAATCTGTATATAATCAATGTAGCCCAGGCAATAATCGCTGTATTCCTTGCCTCCGATTTCCTTAAACGGGATAAGAAACTTGATACTACCGAGGTGATTTATATGAGGTCTATGACAAATGCAGACTATGTTATCGGGAAAACAATCGGCAATGTATGGGTCTTTTTTGTGTTGAACTTTGTCGCGCTGGGTATGGTTGCCGTTTTTAATCTCGCCTCTCCGTTCAATCAATTTTCGCTGGCCCCTTATTTTTATTACTTTTTCCTAATCAGCCTGCCAACACTAATTTTTATCCTCGGGTTCTCTTTTTTCCTGATGTCAGTGATTAAAAATCAGGCGGTGACATTCGTTATTTTGCTGGGATATATTGCCGCAACACTGTTTTATCTGCAGAGCATATATCATAATCTGTTCGATTACATGGCATTTCACCTGCCAATGTCTTTTTCCGATTTTGTAGGTTTTGGCTTTCTTACCGATATTCTTATCCATCGGGGAATCTACCTTTTTCTGGGACTGGGATTTATCGGGTTGACAATATTATTGTTACAGCGTCTTCCCCAGGTAATAGTTACCCAACGTCTAACACTTATTTTTAGTGTCTTTTTCCTCGCTGTTGGTTTTGGCCTGGGTTTAAAGTATATCATTCACATAACCGAGAGTGATAACCACCGGGACAAAATGCTTGAGTTAAATAATAAATATGGTGCAACTCCTATTGTTGAGATAAAAAAATGCAACCTGATTCTGGAGCATTCAGGTGAAGGAATTGCTGGTGAAGCTGAATTGACTTTGTCAAATCAAAATAGTACAGCTCTTGGAGAGATTGTCCTTACGCTTAATCCCGGTCTGGAGGTTACCTCTGTCACCGGAGCAAAATTCACCCGTGAATTACAGATCTTAAAACTTACACCAGATTCGCCTCTGCAAAACGGTGGTGAGATGAACGTAAAAGTGAATTATCGGGGAAAAATAGACGAGACATTTTGCTATCTGGATATGAACCGTGAACGGCTCGAGTTATTGCAGCAAAGGGGGAACGGATTGGCAGACAGGAAACATGCATTTATTACTCCTGATTACCTGTTATTAACTCCCGAAACCCGCTGGTACCCGACGGCCGGGATTAGTTATTCGGCCGAAGGATTAAAATGGCAGACGATGCAGTTTACCGATTTTCACCTCAAAGTAAAGACACTCAATGGTCTTAAAGCAATCTCACAAGGTAGCATGAAGGATGAAGGAAACGGAACTTTTGATTTTACCCCTGAAAAAAGGCTACCTCAAATGTCCCTCGCT
>CAIOOC010000700.1 GCA_903859795.1 uncultured Bacteroidia bacterium | reverse complement strand
TAACATTGTCAGGACAATCAGTGAAAATGGAGGTAAGTTTAAGGTTGGTCACATTGGTCTGCCGGGCTTTATGGAATCGCTGGTTGATTACGGGCTTGGCGAAGTTGTTTATAAGGCTGTAAACACTACTGAATTTCCAGGATGGGGATATATGGTTTCGCATGGTGCTACCACAGTATGGGAAGGGTGGAGTCTAAGGAATGGATCATATCAGGCAGAAGAAAGCATGACAATGTTAACCGGAGTCGGCAGGTTTTTCTATGAAGGTATTGCAGGCATACAGGAACCAAATTTCTATGGTACACGAGATTTCGTGCCGGGTTATGGTCTTATCCGGATTAGGCCACATGGACTGGGAGATCTGACCTATGCCCATGCTTCAATAAAAACAGTAAGGGGGATTATATCATCGGGTTGGAAGAAGAGCGATAATTCCTTTGTCCTTGATGTCAAAATCCCTGCAAACACTATTGCCAGGGTTAGTTTGCCAGAAACAGGATCGATGAACACGACGATCACCGAAGGCGGCACAATCGTCTGGGAACATGGTACATATGTAAAAGGTGTTGCAGGAATAAATGGTGGTAAACACGAAGATGGGTGCGTTACCTTTGACACAGGATCGGGGGAATATCAGTTTGTGGCCCGATACAATAAAGATAAATAAATTACCCGTAACGAATACCTAAGATAGAGTTTAACCATCTCCATAGTTATATTCTTAAACTTTTTAAAATGAAATCTACGTAATTTTGAAACCAGGCCTTATTCTGTTCAGGCCAATTCGATGAGGGTGATCTCTGGCAATACACCTAAACGCCCTTGATAGCCAATAAAGCCAAAGCCACGATTGACATAAAGGTATTGATTTTCCTGCTGGTACAAGCCTGCCCACTGTTTATAGACATACTGCACAGGACTCCATTTAAATCCGGGAATGTCAATTCCGAATTGCATGCCATGAGTATGACCACTCAATGTCAGTGCAATATCCTGATAATCCTTCCTGACTTCGGCTTCCCAATGGGAGGGATCATGGCTAAGTAGAATCTTCACCGGCACCTCAATCCCCTCCAGACCAGCTACAGCTTTTTTCATATCGCCGTATTTGGTGAACCCTCGTGCTCCCCAGTTTTCAATTCCGATAAGTGCAATTTGACAATTGTTCCGTTCGAGTAATACATGTTCATTCACCAGCAGTCTCCACCCTAAATCGGAATGATGTTGCTTGAGCATTTCCAGGTTTTCTTTTTTTTCTTTTTCTGAAGGCCACGAAATATAGTCGCCATAATCGTGATTCCCCAGAACAGAATAGACACCCAGAGGTGCTTTTAACTGGTTGAATACCTTCAGATAAGGAACAATCTCCATGGCCCGGTCATTTACAAGATCGCCTGTAAATAAAATCAGGTCAGGCTTTTCCTGCATGATCGCTTCAACACCCTTTGTTACAGCTTCAGGATCATCAAAACTGCCCGAATGAATATCTGAAATCTGGATGATTCGCAATCCTTTAAATTCATCCGGTAAATCCTTCAACGACAACTTCACATTTTTAAACTGGTATCGGTACCGGTTGCTCATACCGTAAGCAAGGCTCGCAGTCAACGCGCCACCTATAAGCAAAGCCGTTTGTGAGATGAACGTAAACCGGCTGATAAACCGGGAACCTTCCGGTGGACTTCCGACAGGATGATTTTTAAACGAAAAAAGAAAGCTAATTACATTTGGAATAATCATCAAAATATCAGCGAATAACATAATGACTGCAACCACTACTTTCCCGATAAATACGCCAATCAGAATATTCACGAAATATTTGAACGTAACCGATGGCCATACACTCCGTCCATAATGCGGAAAAGCAAATAAACTCCACAAAGTTACCAGAGACAAAATCAAATAAAGTATAAACAACCACGAGTGCAAACTGCCGTTTGTATGCCGTAATACATTTCGTATGGCAGTAAACGAATAATATTCAATTAAAAGGATAAAAAGGGCAAAAACTAATAGTTGTTTACTAATCATGATTCTGTTTTAACTTGTGCTCTACTAATTCCCTTTAAAATCGCTCTATTCAAGATAAAGATAATTCCGACTTTTGAGAATATTTTACAGATAAACAATCCATATCTGTAAATGGTTGTAAACAGGTAAAGAAATGGCTTTCTTCTAAATGTTACTTAGAATATGCCCGGGTAATCTGTTTTTACATTTAAATGACTATTTTTAAAAAGTATATATTGGGTAAGGCAATATATCACCTGCAAATTTGAAGGTGATATATTCACCTTTGGTATACATTAAACGGGATGGTTCTCCTAATGTATTTATTTACTGCTAATTACCTCTGTTCGTAATGAAATTTCAAAATAAAGTCTTTGAATATGAGATATATTATTCTTCTTATCGTTTGTTTTATACTAACAACATGTCAGGTAAGAAATGGCTATAAAATAACCGGAAATGTTCAAGGAATTCCGGATCATACCGTAATTGACCTGTTTATTCAAAATGAAAATTTAGGTACCCGAATCGCTTCCGATACTATTTTTAATGGGAAATTTAGTTTTTCTGATTCAATAGGAGATGAAGTTCTGAATATGAACCTTCGTATGCGCGATTGGCAGAAATATAGCGGATTTTGTAATCTTTGGGTTGGGAAGGCCGAAATTTCAGTGAATGGCTCAGGCAATTATCCGTCGGCATGGAAAGTAACCAGCAAAATTAATGAGCAGGAAGATGAAAATAAACTATCTGACCAGGTTAGGGGCTGCCAGGTATTAATCGATAGCTTATACCAATTACAAAATCAAAATCGTCAGAATAATGTTGATGATAAAGGATTAACTCAGAATAAAATAGATTCTCTCAATAGAATAAAGGGAGATAAAGAGTTTAAGTATCTCACGAATAATTTTAATACCAGGATCTCAG
>CAIOOC010000699.1 GCA_903859795.1 uncultured Bacteroidia bacterium | reverse complement strand
TGTTAGTTAAGATGGTTGATGACGAGTGGAATAAGGATGAACTGAACGTTTTTTTTGGTAAATTTGTACGGGTCTATATTGATAAAGTACTCGATCTATCAAACTCAGAGAAGGAGTCGATGTTCAAGATTTTTAATGAGGCCAGGGTTTATGGAAAAGAATATATCGTAAATGGCTGGAACATTATTAAATATAAAACACCAATACCAACACAACAAATACCAGAGAGTATAAGACCAATCGTAGATTTTTTGAGGTCTGATGAAAAAACGATGTTTGGAAAATCAAGAGAGGAAATTGCTTTTGCTCAATCCTCCCAATTTACTTTATCACAACTTATTCAGGCCAAGAGATTAAATGAAACACAAATTCGAGGTTTTAATGGGAATACAGCAGAATTAGAACAACTTGTTAAAGAAAAAGTTGAGGGGAAAAAACAGGATCATATTCAGAGAGAAATAATTCATCCTATTTATTACCAAAGTGTTAATAATCCATATCTTTTTATTAGAGAGTTAGTACAAAATGCACACGATGTGGTAATTCAGAATAGACTTAAATCCAAAAAAGATAAGTCGGTAACTATAGATATTTTTAGCAGAAAAGAAGAATCAGTCACCCTAAGAATTGAAGATCATGTCGGTATGTCACTTGGAGAAGTGTTAAATTATTTCTTGATACCGGGAGAAACTACAAAAATTGGGCAAAAGGATGTAATCGGTTACTTTGGTCAGGGGTTGTTTACGCTTTTTCGAGGGGCGAAAGAAGCTGTACTTAAAACTAGTAAAGGAGATGGTTTTATTACTAAACTCAAAATAATACCTAAACTTGATGATAAAGGTATGGTTTCTGACCTGGATTTGACGATTGAACAGGAGGAGGGTGATTTCAAAGGTACTATAATTGAGCGAACGGTTGATACGGAATACCCGACTGTAGAGGGTGCTTATATTAAAAATGCCACCGCCACCTTTACTTCTTTGGTTGATGGGAATGTGGTAGATATTTATATGAATGGTCAAAGATTGAATGATAAACAAATTAAGCTTGCTTCCATTGATGTTCCTGGGGTTGGTGAAATGCAAATCTTTGATGCTCCAAATAATGTAATTACCCAGAGAGGTCTTTTTGTTAAGAGTGTAGATTCTGATTTTAATACAGAAATGCACGATGTTGAAGCTATGCTGGAACATAGGGGTTACGTACTGAATATCCCGGATGATGTTCGTTTGACAAGATCAAGAAATGAGATAGCACAGAAACAGGAAACACTTGAAAAAATAAAGGCTTACCTTCCTACCCTTAAGGTTAAGGCATATATAGAGATTTTTAGGCAGGATATTATAAGAGGTCATGTTATTCAGCTAAAAGATCTTCCTTCTGATTATTTTTACCAGGATTACAACCCTAGTCAAAAATTGGCAAATGATGCTGAAAAAATTCGAAAGGGCCAGTCGCTTGATGATGTGAGTCCATATTTGGAAAGAAGTAGTTTAATTTCCTTACTTGTTTTATTGCCAGTAGTTGAAATTGGAAGCAAATCTTATTCTTTAGCAGAACTCAAAGCCGCTTCATTAACTGATGCACCGCCTCTTTCCTCGGAAAGAGATTATGAGCAAATTCCGGCTGTAATAAGAAACAGACTGCTTGATGGTAAAAAAGAGCACGGAAGAATACAGTCCGCTATGTCTCAAGCAGAGATGGATGGAAGAAAGGTTCCAGATTTTTCGATTAATGATTGGCAGAGACAACCTGAATTTATTAAAGAGCAGGTACAAAAACAACTTGATGAATATGGCAATATGTCTAAACTTACTGATAGGTTTAATGAAATAACTTGCCGTTCATTTGGAGACGGAAGATCTGTTGAAACGACATTCTACAATGCACCTGGATCAAAAGCACATGC
>CAIOOC010000698.1 GCA_903859795.1 uncultured Bacteroidia bacterium | reverse complement strand
TCATGTGGAACCAGAATGATTATAACCACAAGGGATTCGTAATCGGATTTGTGATTACAAGGCTCTGGGGCTTCTAATTTATCTCCTATGTCAGACAATATGAAATGGTAATATTCTAAATCTGAGAATATTACCATTTCATATTCATTTAAGATAATCAGTCATTTTTTTTATTTCATGCCTACCTTTCTTCCTAAGTCATATTCTAACGTTTTATTGTTGCATATTCAGTTTATCCTGTGAAAATGAATTATCGATTAATTCTGCACCTTACTTTATTCCTATCCTGTAGTTCCTGGTTTACACAGGCTCAATCTTATCAGGATCCTCAACATCATGCCTGTTTAAAATGTCATTCCAACCAATCCTACTCATTTAACAACGTAGTGACTGGCAAGATCGTAAAGAGGCTGATGAACCCCTATTATATCCTTGATACGATGGCTATTTCGGCCGGAGTCCATAAATCATTTGATTGCACTGACTGCCATAATTCTGAATACAAGACATACCCTCATAAATCGGACTTAAAGTTGCAACCTTTGAGTACTTGTCTTGATTGTCACGGCGGGGACGCTTCATTTGCCAAATATAAATTTGAGGAGATAGAGAAGGAGTTTAAGAAGAGTGTTCATTTTAAGGTCTATGGCGAATACTTTAACTGTTCAAAATGCCATAGCCAGCATACCTATGTTGCAACTGCTAGAAACAGTACCAATGTACTTGATATAGTAGACTATAACAACAAAATGTGCCTTTCGTGCCACAACGACATGAAAAAATACAAACTTGTATCGGGGCATGCTAATCCTAAACTGGTCGTTATACACGATTGGCTCCCGAATCAGGAATTGCATTTCCGCCACGTCAGATGCATCGAGTGCCACACAGAAGTGCGGGATAGTTTGATGGTTTCGCATAATATTCTGAGCAAGGATCATGCAAGCAAGAAATGCGCTGAGTGCCACTCTGCAAACTCCAAACTAAAAGCCTCGCTTTACAAATACCAAAACCTTCAAAAGCGGACAGAAAAAGGGACTATCAGTTCCTTGTTGACAAACTCCTCCTACACGATAGGTACCCATCAAAGTCCATTGCTTAAATTGTTAAGCATACTTATATTCCTTGCAGTACTTTCAGGAATAATCATACACAGCATTTTTAGAATTATTAAAAAGAAAAAGTAATGGGCACATCTGAAAAGATATATTTTTATCCTCTTTGGTTAAGGATCTGGCATGCATTTAATGCATTGGGTATTCTTACGTTAATTATTACAGGAATCTCAATGCAATCAAGTTTTGAGACAGCGATTATAGGGTTCAATACGGTAGTAAACCTGCATAATATCGCAGGTATACTTGTTTTCATAAGTTACCTGCTATTTTTTACTGGTAACCTGGTAACAGGAAACGGGAAGTATTACCTGATGAAAATAAAAGGATTTTTCAAGAATCTGACAAAGCAGGGAACTTACTATGCATGGGGGATGTTTCACGGACAAAAATCACCTTTCCCATTGTCTGAAAAAAGGAAGTTCAACCCACTTCAGAAAATATCATATCTTTTGGTGATGTATTTCGCGGTCCCTATTGTAATCATCACAGGTATTGCCCTCTTATTTCCGG
The DNA here is from genome assembly GCA_903859795.1 of uncultured Bacteroidia bacterium. Lineage (GTDB taxonomy): Bacteria > Bacteroidota > Bacteroidia > Bacteroidales > Prolixibacteraceae > JAAFHB01. Next base: position 3,476 of record CAIOOC010000698.1, on the reverse strand, counting down.
AAATAATAATTGACCAGACATGGGGACTAAGTGGCGTCTTTCTGACAGCTATATTGCATTCAACAATGGGATTTCTGATCTCTATATTCCTGATTATTCACCTGTACATCGCATCAGTCGGAAAATCTCCGCTGGACAATTATAAAGCTATAATTTCAGGCTGGCATCATCTTTAACAACTGATGGGAACAGATCTCCGGCATTGGTATGACCATTAAAAGCTAACAAGGAATATCTGAGACACAAAATATATAGTTCTTTCCAAAACTGAAAAGAAAAATTATGAAATCACTTTTAGAGCGATTCCGATATCACACGATTAGATTATTCCAGATGATTCTTTCACTTAAACGAAGCCATTTTGCACCGTTCACCCGGATGATAATTATTGCGGGTGTGCTGCTTTTGCGATCGGGCCAATTGTTTGCACAAACAAACGATGACTGTTTAACCTGTCACAACGATCCAACGCTGACAAAAGATAAGGCAGGGAAAAAAGTATCGCTATATATTAAGCCAACAGCGCTTGACCATTCAGTGCATAAAGGTATTTTATGCGCCAAATGTCACACAGGTGCAGCAGTGACCGATTTCCCCCATCCTGAAAATCAAAAGCCTGTGGAATGTGGGTCCTGCCATGCTGATGCCAAAGAAAAATTCTTTAAGGGTGTTCATGGAAGGGCTTTTTTAACCAATAATAAGTACGCTCCCAATTGTAAGGAGTGCCATGGGACACACGACATCCTAAAATCTGATCAGAAGGAGTCTAGGACCTATAAGATGAATGTGCCGAAATTATGCGGAACATGCCACAGAGAAGGAGCACCTGTTGCACGTGCCTACAATATTTCGGAGCACAATATTCTTGAGAATTACAGTGAAGGTATACATGGACAAGGATTATTTAAAAAGGGGCTGATCGTATCTGCAACCTGTAACAACTGCCACGGCAATCACCTGATTCTTCCACATACCAACATCACGTCATCAACTTCACCAAACAATATTGCCCAAACCTGCATGCAATGTCATGCCAGGATAGAAGATGTGCACACCAAGGTAATCAACAAGGAGTTATGGGAGAAAAAGCCCGGAGCCATACCTGCCTGTACAGCTTGCCATCCACCCCATAAAGTTGAATTAAAGAATCTTATCTCAACGATCTCAGATAATACCTGTTTGAAATGTCATGAAAAAGGGGAAACGCACAAGGTAGTGAACCACCTGGATGTCTCCTTAAAAGTGAGTGTTTCTGAACTGGCGGGATCGACACATAAAAGCATAACATGCGTAAAGTGTCACTCCGACGTTACCGTAAATATGGACCGCCCCTGCAAAACGGCCGGGAAGGTAGATTGTTCGAATTGTCATGCTGCCGAATCGGAAGTTTATTTTACCAGTGGCCACGGTGAAGCCTATTTTAACAAAAAGCCGAATGCCCCTTATTGTACAAACTGCCACGGATCGCATGGTATCAAAGCTAAATCGGATGAATCATCTCCGATTTACCGTTCGTCGATTCCTAAGCTTTGTGGGGAATGTCACCGTACCGGAGGGAAAGCTCTCCAGGGGACAAATCTGATGGAGAAAGATGCGTTCCAGGATTATTCCAACAGTGTCCATGGAAAGAGTCTTTCAGAGAAGGGATTGCTCTCAGCTGCCGTATGTACAGATTGTCACACATCGCATAAAGAGCTCAAGGAATCCGATCCCCGATCATCGGTTAACCCCAAAAATATTGGATCAACATGCGGGAATTGCCATAAAGGGATTTATAACCAATATATTACCAGCGATCATGCATACAGGGCAAAAGATGGCGATTTAAAATATCCTACTTGTGGAACCTGCCACACAGCCCATACAATTACAAAGGTACACCAGGACAAATTTATGTCTGAAATTACACTTCAATGCGGGAAATGTCATACCAAACTGGCTGAGACATATCTGGAAACCTACCATGGAAAGGTCTACCAGCTTGGTTATATGCAGGCGGCAAGATGTTCAGACTGTCACGGCGCACACAATATATTAAAGATTACCAACCGCAATTCCTCAGTCAGCCCGCAAAATATTGTCGGAACATGTCAGAAATGTCATGCGGATGCAAACCAAAAGTTCACCGGTTATTTAACTCATGCAACACACAATAATAAGGCAAAGTTCCCATGGCTATATTATACTTTCTGGGCTATGACCTCATTGCTTGTAGGTGTTTTTATCTTCTTCGGAGTTCATACCCTGCTTTGGTTACCACGTTCGATCAGTGCAATGAGAAAAAAGAAGGAGCATGAGAAAAAAGTTGGTGATAAAGTATATGTCAGAAGATTCTCAAAAAGCCAGAGCATTACCCATATTTTTGTAATTATCAGCTTTTTAACTCTTGCCTTTACCGGGATGTTACTCAAATTCGCATTTATGGACTGGGCCAAATTTCTGGTTCGGTTTATTGGTGGAGCCCACACTGCAGGTATAATTCACCGGTTCGCTGCAGTAATAACCTTCGGATATTTCTCATTCCATGTTTACTCCCTTATCATTATGAAGATCCAAAAGGGGTTAACGATGAAGGATTTTATCTTCGGCAAAAACACATTAATGTTTAATGCTCAGGATGTCAAAGACTATTGGGCATCAATCAAATGGTTTGTTGGAAAAGGTCCCCGTCCCTCTTATGGCAAATGGACCTATTGGGAAAAATTTGATTACATGGCTGTTTTCTGGGGTGTTGTTGTAATTGGATCTACAGGACTTGTATTGTGGTTCCCATCAACGTTCACAAAATTACTGCCCGGCTGGATGATAAATGTGGCACAAATTATTCACAGTGATGAGGCATTGCTCGCAGTTGGATTCATTTTCACGATCCATTTCTTTAATACTCATCTTCGCCCCGAAGCATTCCCGATGGATACGGTCATCTTCACCGGTAAGGTACCTGTTGAAGAATATCAGGAGGACAGACCACGAGAATTTGAACATCTTGAAAATTCGGGTAGCCTTGAAGAGGTCCTCGAGAAAACATCGGTTTCAGAACAACGGATGAAACTCGTCAGATTCTTCGGTTATCTCTTCCTTTTCACTGGAATTATACTGGTAATATTAATTATCTATTCTTTGGTTTTCCATTGACAAAACGTTATATATAACTGTATATTGTTGTTTTTCTGTGAAATAACATTTTTATAATAGCTTTAATTCATATATAGAAAGGGTATAAATAGCACCCCTGTGTTGAATTAAAGCTATTTTATTGCGAACTTTCGGCCGCTTTATAAAAACTATTTCTAAAAAACATGAAACTACCTTCATCGATTAATAACTGGCTCTCAATTACCGGCGCTATTCTTGCAGTATTTAACCTTGCCACTATCTTATCATTAGTAATTCTAAATACATTTTTTGGTTTTGGAGGTACTTATATAGGATTATTTATTTATATGCTCCTCCCCGGATTTATGATAACCGGGTTG
>CAIOOC010000697.1 GCA_903859795.1 uncultured Bacteroidia bacterium | reverse complement strand
TTTTCCTCGACTAGACGCTCCCACTTTTCCCGTTCCTCCCTCAGGCCCGCCTGTTTCGCGGAGTTTGAGATGATTCGCATTTGATCTGCAGTAAAAGTTTTAGAATTTTTAGCCTCTGCGCTTTTAGTCCGGCATTGTTGAGTACATCAACAGCTTTTTGATTAAGACCTGCATCATCTAGTTCGTTAAGTATTTTGCTTGCTAGTGTCCATAATTCTTGTGGTTGTAGTGAAGGATCAACAACTCCATAATAGCATTGATCATCCCGGGGGCAGAATTTGTATTTCACTCTTTGTTCATCATGAAATGTGTAAAGGAATCCATACCTATTTGTCCAATTCCGCCTTTTATAAATGAAAGTCTCTCCGTTTCATGAGTCTTTATTGGATTGATCTCCAGTCTGGGAAAACCGTTGTTATTTGAATGATTTAATAATTCATCCAATAAATTCTCGAAACTACTTTTCGTAACAGTTGAATTACTTAATAATTTATTCCAGTTTTCAACCGAAGGTATTGCCGGTTGGAAATATACTGTTGACTTGTTTTCGTCCAGGGTGGCATAATTTCCTTCGGCATCATAAATAGGGTAAGCAGGCAAGGACGGATCTGCTCCTGTAATGTTCCAATCATCAAGATAGTTTGCTGTTTCGATGGTGGTAAATGGTGGAAATCCGCAACCAATATCCAACATGGACTTACCATCGGAACTGATCCAGGGATTCGTTTTAATATATTGATCAATAACAGCATGTCGCCCGTGAAGGGTGATTGGAGGAACCCTCCCTTCCCATACACCGGGCAGGATACGGGCAAGTAGCGTACCAAGTATGTCTGCCTGATGGAGAGACAAATCCTTTGCTTGCATCCCATTACTGCTCACCATGACAAACATTCTTTGCACAAAAGCAAAAACATCTGGTCTGTCAAGGGGTAATTGCTGAAGCTTATCCTGGAATTGCGTTGACAATTCTCCATCGAAAAACCGATTATTAAGATCCTTTACGAATTCAATTGTATTTATTGTGTAAAGATTATTAAATATAAGAATTGATGAGTGGAAATGCTGTATACTTTATTCAGATCTCACCAATGCCAACTCCAATACGAGCAAATAATAATTGGAAGAAATTCTGTGCTCTGCCTGAGAGCGCAGTCATACCGCTCCATATAATTAAGGAAATAGTGATAATTTTTTTTCGGTTACCCTTATCTGCGAGCCTGGCAATGGGTATTCCGAAAGAAACATAAAAAATGGCAAAGGCGAATCCGGTCATAAGTCCAAGTTGAGTATCTGAAAGACCTAAATCTTTTTTGATAGACTCCTGAAGGATGACCAGAATCTGCCTGTCAATAAAATTGAACACATATACACCGGTGAGAATAAAGAGTACATAATTGCTGTACCTCGTACTAAATGGAGCAGCATTATTCTTTTATTTCGAAATCCCCGGTGTTGGAGGTGGTTGTTTGTCCATAATGATGAATGTATATCTTTATTTCGGGAAATCGGGATTCTGGTATAAAGGGTTCGGATATTTATAAAAACCTTCGTTTGATTTCAAGATTCTACGGAACAGATTCACTCAGGATATCCGCATCTTTTACTGCTTCAGTCAGGTCAGTAGTGTAATATAGTCTGGTCATGGTTTGATCGATTTCTTTTTGTGATGCGCCACGCGTTTTTTAAATAATTCAGCAAACTGCTGATGGAAAAGTTTACATGCTTCCAGTCCTTTTTCAAAAGCATCATAAAAAGTTACCTCAAAACCATTAAAAGCTGTTTGCCATGCAATTTATGAACCTAAGGTCCCCCCTCCAGCTAATGTTACATTTTTGAATTTCATGTGTGTGTTTATTTTATTATTTCATTCACTAATGACAACATTACTGTTAGCTGAAGTATGTTAACCCATGTTAGCCCATGTAGGGCTTTAGATTTAACCCCCTCTGACTCATTCGTTCAACCCATGCATCATCATCTATATTTACTGAGTTAATCCAATCTTCATCTGTAATTGAAGTTCTGAAGCTGGTCAAGGGTAATGCATCAGGTCCAGCTAAATTTCTGAATTTGTTGCTTTTCCCATCTACGATGTCCCTGATAACTTCTGCGACCACCGCAGGCTGAATCTGCCTCTCAAGCGATGCCGAAAAAAAAGCAGAACGTCGTTTGGTATTGGGATAGTTAGCGCTTATGGGTATTTCGTCTTTTGAGAAAATAGGGGTCGCAATAACACCTGGCTCTACAACTGCAATTCTTATGTTATAAGGCTGTACCTCCAGTGCAAGACTTTCACTAAAAGCTTCGACTGCAGCTTTCGATGCACAATATCCGGCCAAAAAATCTGCGTTAACTCTTGCAGCAACAGATGTGTTGTTGATGATACAACCCGCTTTCCGTTCACGCATAGAAGGTAATACAGCCTTAATACACCTTAATGTTCCAAAGTAATTTGTTTGCATCATTTTTTGAAAAGAATCAAATGGTAATTCCTCTACTGGCCCTGATATTGAAATGCCCGCATTATTCACAAGCACATCTATATATCCTTCATTTTGAAGCACAATCCCAATCCCATGTTTTACAGACTCTTCATTATCTACATCCATCGTAATGATATGGATAGGCAGATTTTCTCTCTCTGCAAGATTTTGTAATTCCGGGGTTTTTTGCGGGTTTCGCATTGAACCATATACCTTATGCCCGTTCCGCGCTAAAGCTACTGCCGTAGCAAAACCAATTCCTGTGCTTGTGCCGCTAATGAAAATAATTGCCATACTATTAATTTTATTTATGATAACCGTGGTTTTTGAATTGCCGCTAAAGGTCTAATTAAACGCCTGTTTTAAAGGTAATTATACTGTGGTCTCAGTTTACTATATTGCATAGATTTTATAGGTTATACCACCATCAATTATTTACCCGACGCCACCGGTAATTGTATGGTTCAACCATTCGTATTTCTTTGAACTTGTTTGAACAACCGGATTATCATATCTAAGTTCAAGTTCTTGTCCATATGATATTTGACTTTGCCTTCGGGTTTTGCCTCTGAATCAATTTGATTTTGAGTAGAACGTTCTTCAATAAGTAAAATCTCGATGACTAACAGAAATGTAACCAATAGCTTCATCTTTTTGTTTTCCAAATACTTCCGCCCATAGGTATTGGGTCATACGAAATTTCACTAAAAAGGAATCTAAAGAAGGGCTTTGGTGCCATTTTGTCCGTCAACCGACGGATTGGTGTTTTAGTGGCAAAAATTATTTTGATGGTCTTAAGGATCAAAAACTGAAATGCGACATCATTTAATTTTAATTACTTATCGCGATAAACAGCAGAATATCAATTAATTCATACTTTTCAGGCAATTGTAGAGATGTCCTGAAATATGAAATCTCAGGACATTACGTTATACTGTTGAAAGTACAAACAAACTTTTTAACTTTATTGTATTTCCGCTCAGTTGTTTTTACATCTGTAGAAGATCTTACCTTACATAAGATCTGATTTCAGCGTTGTAATCAACCACAATATCATTCCATTCATCCAGCATTTGCCGCCGGCTTCCTTCACCAATTAGCTTCTCATAGGCCTTTTCTGTTCCGGCATCTTTTGACCATTCAGCATAAGTATTAAAACTCCAAAGGATACCTACAGTCACGGACGTTCTGGTGATCGATTGTTTTTGCCCAATCATCTGCATTCCCATTTCCTTTTACATGACGGGTGTCGAGAGCAGCGTAGTTTGTAATACAAAAAACCATATATACCAACCTTTCGGCGATTTCGAGAGATAGTGCGGTGAAGATTTTAAGGGACTTTCAGCATGAAAACTTAATCAGGTACGCAAATAATGATGTTGAATTGCTTCAGCCCGAGACTTTAAGGATGATTAAGTCGATAAGTTGAGTTTGGTGTTTCTTCAGAAAAATGTCAACTTTAGAGTCTGACAATGATCATTTCATATCTTTATAAACGTCTTTGTGCGGTACATCCAATACAGAAGAAGCCATACTGCTGATACGGCAGCCATAGCTGAAACAAACTCATCCCAGGGTTGGATCCGGGGAAGCAGACTGCCGACGAAAATGTTTCCAATCTGACGAAAATCAAACAGCATGATAGCGACATAGGCAATTATTGAGTTCATTCCGATAACTTTAAAGAAAAAGGCCCAGCGGCGGAATCTTTTTACCTCAATGATCCAATAGAACAGTGCCAGCATCAACATACTGAATCCTCCGCCAATCAAAACAAAAGAACTTGTCCAAAGCAGTTTAATAACAGGGAATACCAGGCTCCAAAGTAATCCCAGTAATACACAGAAGACCCCGGCCCCGGCGAGCATGGTCACTTTTTTCATTTCACTGTAAGCCGACATCAGCAAGTGTCCTGCCATGACTCCCAACAGCACTGAAGAGGCAAAACTGATGTAGCTCAGGAACCAGGTATTTTGGCCAAAGTGAAAACTCCCCTGGACGATTCGGTCAATCCAGTATGCTGCGTTGCCTTCTGGCGTAAGTACCGCCGCTCCGATGCCCGGCACTGAAATTACCTCAAGAAGAACCCAATACAGCAGCAGGAAAATGGGAATTATGACTGCCTGCCTTTTTGGACGCATTTCAATAACAACTACCATTGCTATAAAGT
>CAIOOC010000696.1 GCA_903859795.1 uncultured Bacteroidia bacterium | reverse complement strand
TTAATAATTGAATATATCTTTAAGAGTCAGATTATTAATAGGTCCTATATCTTTTAGTTTATTAAGGTCTGCATCCTTCTTATTCCCAATAATCATGTAAGTGTATTTTTTATTCATTACATGATCATCAAAAAACTTTTGGACATCGTTGATTGTAACCTTACAGGCGTCATCGTAATAATCCCTCCTGATATCGTAACTGATTCCCAACTTCTTGTTTTGAAGCCAGGTTGAATATATATTTGTCTTTATAATCCTCTCTGTCTGAATACTTTTAATTACGCTTTCCTTCGCAATTCCAAACGATTTTTCATCTACAACCATTTTTGAAAGTAATCCGTTCATTGCACCAATGGCATCCATCATCTTATTGGCTTGCGTAAAAACGGCACCATAGATATAAAAGGAGTTCTCTTTTTTTGCAGGCCGCATATAACTAGCCCACGCTGAATAAGCGAGCGCCCTGGCCTCACGAATCTCCTGAAATACAACCGAACCCATTGAATTTCCGTAATATTCGTTAAACACCCTGGATTTGACAAGGGTTTTTGGGTCAAAAGGAATGTCACGCGATAACATAACGACGTTAACCTGCGACTTGTCGTAATCGACAAAAAAGAGTTTGTTCTGATCCGTCATCTGCTCAGTGAAGTTCTTTTCTGCCGGTACAGGAATGAAAACCTTAGGCATATAATGCTTGCTCTGAACCATTTCCAGGGCTTTGTTAAATTCTGTTGGTCCATAATAAAATACACGGTGAGGGAGTTGACAAAATTTGTGAATCATCCCTGCCAGATCAGCGGGGCTTACAGCTTTAAGCTCTTCCTCCGAAAGGATATTCGTAAAAGGAGATTCCTTTCCAAATTTGCCGTAATCACGCAGTGCATTCGAAATGATTTTTTGATCTTTTTTCTGGTCTTCACGTTCTTTTAAAATCCCATCGACTAATTTCTTATAAGCCTCTTTATCGGGTTTTGCCTCAGCAAGCAAATGTTCAAGCAATTGAATTCCTGCTTCTTTGTTTTGATCCAATCCTTTAATTATGATTTCCGACCGGTCTAATCCTGTATTAACGCTTAATGTTACCCCAAGTTTATAAAGTTCCTTTTTAAATTGTTCCGCCGAATATTTTTCTGTTCCAAGGTAGGGGAGATATTTGACTGCAAGAGCCATTTTCAAATCATGAATATTCCCGATTTCTGCTGTATAATTGAGTGAAAAAAGGTCATTAGTTGTGTTTTGGATATAATCGAAATTGGCATTTTCGTTTAACTTCTGCTCTTTAATTGCTTCTTCAAAATTTACAAATACCGGTTTAAGAGGAGTAGAAGTTTCTGAAATAATTGTTTTCAGAAAGCCTGATTGATCTGCGCGATTAATTGCGATAGGTGTAATGTGTGGTTTTTCAACTTTTACAAGATCTTTGGCAACTCCGTTTCTTTTATAAACTGTCACATAATTATCCTTGTAGTGAGCATTGGCAAATTCAACCAACTGTGTTTTGGTAATTTTTGCAAGCTCATTATTGAATTGTAATTCTGTCGCCCAGTCCGATTTTTTCACAAATGACTCCAGGAAAGTGAAGGCCCTTTGATTGCTTTCGTTACGTCGGGTCTGTTCTAATTTAATGTTGTTCACTGAGGCCTGAATCATCCATTCGTCGAATTCCCCTTTTTTTACTTTATCTACTTCAGCAAGAAGCATGTCTTTTACTTCTTCAAGATTTTGCCCCTGGCGTGGCTTTCCAAAAAAGAGGTGATAGCCATAATCCATTTCAAAATTACTGGTACTACCCGCCTTGAGAACCTTTTGCTGCTGGTTCAAATCAAGATCAATTAGTCCGGCAACTGAATTTGTGAGAATATAGTCGATCATGGTGACATATTTCCGGTCCTCTGAACTATAGCCATCAAAGCGGTAAGCCAGTTGAACCTGTTCACCTTCAGGCCCGACAACTTCTTTTACAATCGGCTTGGTTATTGCAGCTTCTTTTGGGAATTCAATTTTTGGCAACTCTTTAGCTTCGAATTTTCCAAAACCAGCGTCAATTAATTTTATAGTCTCTTCACAATCCAGATCACCACTTAGTACAAATACCATATTATTTGGAACGTACCAGGTTCTGTAAAACTTCATGATATTGACCATCGAAGGATTTTTCAGGTGTTCAGGGTAACCAATAATATCGCGACCCAATGGGTGATTTGGGAACAGGCCTTTCATCAATGCATTATTCAGACGCATCTCATCCATATCCTGGTACATATTGAATTCTTCATAAACAGCTTCAAGTTCTGTGTGAAAAAGTCGGAGCACCGGATTTCTAAATCTTTCGGACTCCATTTCCACCCATTTTTTAAGCTCGTTGACAGGAATATCATTCATGTATGCCGTTACATCATAATTAGTGAAGGCGTTCGTGCTTTTTGCCCCAATTGAAGAGCACATTTTATCAAATTCATTGGGAATTGCAAATTTGGAAGCTGCCTGTGAGATTCTGTCAATATGAGCATAAATCTCCTTTTTCTTAGGGTTATCTGCTTCAGCTTTGTATTGTTCGAAAAGATCGGAGATACTATCCAACAGCACTTTCTCTGATTTCCAGTCTGTTGTGCCAAATTTATCGGTTCCTTTAAACATCATATGCTCGAGGTAATGAGCTAATCCAGTAGTTTCTGATGGGTCATTTATAGAGCCTGCCCTGACACCGATAAGTCCCATTGCCCTAGGCTCATCTTTATTGACTGAAAGATAGACGGTTAATCCGTTTTTCAACGTATAAATTCTTGTCTTTAACGGGTCATTTGAGACCTGGCTGTATGAATAACCATTTTTGTCCGTTTTCGTCTCTCTTGTGTAATTATTGTTCGCACATGATAGTAAGAGGCTCATAGTTACAATTGAAGTAAGTAAATAAAT
>CAIOOC010000695.1 GCA_903859795.1 uncultured Bacteroidia bacterium | reverse complement strand
GTTTTTGACAGGTACTTCCCACCTGAGTGTCGCTGCATGGGGATAGGAAAGCTCATTTTTAACCCAAAGGCTTTTAAAATTCTTTACCTGGCACGTGAAGCTGGATGAAGCCTCGGCGACTAACGGCATCCCAAGGTTCAACACCCGCCAGTCAACCCAGAAACCATAATAACCCATGTCGGCCAGACAACCGGCACCAAATTCATACCATCCTCTAAAAACGGTATGTGTGTAATCCGGAGAATAAACTCGCGGAAGAGCAGGTCCCAACCACAGATCCCAGTCGAAACCTTCAGGTATTGGCGGCGTATTTGAAGGGAGAAAAGGGGATCCCTGGGGCCACATTGGTCGGTTGGTCCATCGGTGAAGTTCAGTAACCTTTCCTATTACCCCCTGCTTAATCCATTCTTCCACAACATAGTGTTCCTTAGGATCCTGGAAAGCGAACATCTGTGTAGGAACGCCGGTCGCCCTTGCAGTATCGATTGCTACTCTTGTTTCATGCATGAAATTCCCAATCGGTTTGTGCGAACCTACCATGATCTTCTTCCTCATTGCTGCAATTGCTACTGTGGCATGAATATGGTCGGGAGTCATGACAAATACCGCATCGATACCGGTCTCTTTTTCAAACAGTTCACGAAAATCGGCATAGGCAGTGCATCCGTTGTACTTTTCTTTCCCAATCTTTTCACCATAATACTTGTTTATCCTGTTCCGTCCGACTTCTCGTCCTCCCGGCGCCCCACAAGTTTCACGGTTTTCATTTGGTTCTCCCCATGTAGGGTAATCATAACTCATCCTGTTCGGATCGCATACAGAAACAAACTGCAGTTCAGGGCGCTTCAGCCAGCCAGGTAACATCTCCAGAGCCTGGGTGCCACTTCCGATTAGAGCAACCTTAATTTTATCATTTGGTGATACTCTGCCAACACCACCAAGGACATTGGAAGGCACAACGGTGAGGCCAATTCCTGCAGTTGCCGTATTTTTGATGAAATCCCGTCTGTTAGAATTAGTTCTCATTAGCATAACGATTATAGGTTATTTTGAAGTGCGAATTTTAAAATACTACCTAAATACAATGATCAGAACGGTTTAGATAAACCAATAAATTTAAAACAGATCCTCAGATTTTTTCATTTACAAATTACCACAGTGAGCATTGTTATTTCTGCCAGTTCACCTTCGACGAAATAACATCTTTTGAATTTCCCCCAACCATAATTACAAATTCTCCGGGTTCCCAGTCGTATTTAAGCTCTCCATTATAGAATTTTAAATCTTCAGGGGTAATATTGAAAGTAACTGGTTTGGTCTCCCCCGCTTTCATAAAAACCTTTTGAAAACCTTTTAACTCCTTTAGCGGACGGGTTACACTCCCCACTACATCGCGGATATAAAGCTGGACGATCTCTGCCCCATCGGTTTTCCCGGAATTTGTGAGATTGACTGTCGCTGTAATGACCTGATTCCCCTTTGCCTGGGAAGTGCTTAATTTTAAATCACTGTAATTAAAGGTCGTATAGCTTAATCCATACCCAAATGGATAAACGGGCTCATTCGAAACATCGAGATAATTGGACCGGAATTTGGTAAACCAGGTCCCATTCAGTAATGGCCTTCCTGTATTTTTAGAGCTGTAATAGATCGGGATTTGACCCACATTCCGGGGAAAGGTAGCAGTCAGTTTTCCCGAGGGGTTCACTTTCCCGAATAACACATCTGCAATGGCATTTCCTGCCTCGGTCCCTGAAAACCAAACCTCAAGGATTGCAGGAATATGTTCATTCTCCCAGGGCAAGGCAAGTGGTCTGCCATTAAAAAGGACCATTACAACCGGTTTACCAGTTTCTAATAGCGCTTTTAATAATTCTCTCTGATTCTCCGGCAGCGCGATATCTGAACGGCTTGAACACTCACCGCTCATCTCAGCACATTCGCCAACTGCAGCAACGATCACATCCGATTTTTTTGCAACCTCAACAGCCTCATCAATCATCTCTTTTTGGGGCATGTTCTTTCGAAACGTTGGTTTGCCAAAGACGCTAACCCTGGAATCAAGGATTGAATCATTGAGAATATTTGTCCCCCAGGCTGTCAGAATCGTGGTTTCATTCCCCACAGCCGCCTTGATCCCCGCAAGGAGTGACACGCATTTGGAAAAATCGGCAGCCACACTCCAGGTGCCTGTCATATTGAATTTATTATCTGCCAACGGACCAATCACAGCAATCGTCCCCCCTTTTTTCAGCGGAAGAATCTGGTTGTTATTTTTCAAAAGCACAAGCGACTGCGAGGCAATTTCCCTGGATACCTGTCTGTTTTCAGGTGTGAAAATCTCTGTTTTGGCCCGGTTTTCATCACAATATTTGAAAGGGTTTTCAAAGAGTCCCAACTTATACTTGGCTTCAAGAATTCTCCTGCACCCATTTTCGATATCCGACTTAGTTATCCTGCCAGTTTCTATCGATTTTTTCAATGTTGTCAAAAACCCTTCGCTTACCATATCCAAATCAATGCCAGCACGAAGTGCCTGTGCTGAAACTTCCGGCAAATCGCCTAGTCCATGCTCAATTAATTCGGCAATACCTGTATAGTCTGTTACGACAAAACCCTTAAAACCCCACTGTTTGCGAAGGACATCGGTCATTAACCACTTGTTGGCCGTTGCAGGTAATCCATCCACTTCGTTAAAGGATGCCATAGCGCTTCCAACTCCGGCATCAACCGCTGCCTTGTAAGGGGGGAAATATTCATTGTACATTCTTATCCGGCTCATATCTGTTGTGTTGTATTCGCGGCCAGCTTCAACAGCGCCGTACAACGCAAAGTGCTTCACGCACGCCATTATCGAATTATTTTTCCGAAAGTCATCTCCCTGAAACCCTTTTACCATTGATTTGGCGATCTGAGCACCCAGAAACGGATCCTCTCCCGATCCTTCCGACATCCGGCCCCATCGGGGATCACGAGAGATGTCCACCATGGGAGCAAAAGTCCAGCACAGACCATCGGCCGTTGCCTCCTGTGCTGCTATCCGGGCCGATTGTTCAATCAGTTCCAGATCCCAGCTACATGATAATCCCAACGGTATCGGGAAGACAGTCTGGTAACCATGTATCACATCCATCCCAAACAGCAATGGAATTTTTAAACGGCTCTCTTCAACCGCGATTTTCTGAACTTCCCGTATCTTACTCGCTGACTTGAGGTTCAAAATTGCTCCAATATTACCTTCCCTGATTTTTTTACTGATCCCTGAACTCTTAGTTTGTCCCGTTGTGATATCACCTGCACCCGACAGATTTAACTGGCCAATCTTTTCGTTGAGAGTCATTTTGCTCATCAGGTTAGTAATGTATTGATTCATCTTCGGATCTGGTGCTTTTTGAGCATAGGAAAGGTTGATCTGAATCAGAAGGGATACCGAGAATAGTATAGTGAATATTTTCATTGCTTAATAGCTTTTGATGGTCACAATTTTGATCATTCCGATTTAATAATCTTCGATGGAATAGAAACCCCATTTTCATTAATTGCCTCAATTGTAAAATAGTAGGGAATCTCCCGGTCCATGGCTTTAAACCAATAATCATTAGCGCCATAAACCATGATGCAGTTATATAATTTATCGGGGGCAGTCCCCACATAAATGTTATATCCGTAAGCATTGTCTACGGGTGCCCATTTAATCCATGCACTTCGTTTATCATTATGGGTCCGTAACACTACAAATTTCTCAACGGAACCGGGTTTATCTCCATGTCCGTTTCCAAATACGCGCAAACCACTGATCGCAAATTTCCCGGTCGGAACATGGATATTCTCCAGTTTGATATACCGGGCTTCGATGGGTTTTGGCAATTCGATATAATCGTGGGGTACATCAGATGTATTCTTGCTCTTATCAATTAACAATTTCCATTTTTCCCCATCTTCCGACCACCAAAGTTTATATTGGTGGAAAATATTTGTTTGTTTACCCAGGAATGTGGCATCCTGATCGGCATAATTGAGCTGAATAGCCCTCACAGTTGAGACCGTTCCTAAATCAGAACTGATCCATTCGCCTGAATTCCCCGTAGCCGCAGACCAATAAGTTTTAATATTTTCATCAACTGCATAGTTGGCTTCATACCCCCCAAATACTGAGGAAACAGTTACGGGTTTATTGTAATTAAGTATCATCCAGCCTGAAAAACGGCCGCGGGAGTGATCAGCTTTACCGTCGGGAAGTAACAGGGGGTAATCACCAAAGGCTGTGTTGCAGTACATCACATCGTCTTTGTCGAAACCGGCAGGCCAAAGCCCGAGCCTTCGTTCAAAACTATTTTTCACTGCGATCGTTAATGTGCTTACATGCCAATAGTTTTCCCAATTATCTGTAAAAGTTGCCCCGTGACCGGCTCCACGGACAAAACCACCCGGTTTATAAGAGAATGGCATCGATTGATGGGTAAACCACCCTAGCGGACTATCTGAAACTGCAACTCCATCGGCATACCCGCTGAACTCGGTCCCCGGAGCTCCGTACTGTAAATAATATTTCCCATTATGTTTTGTCATCCACGAACCTTCGATGAATGGTTTAAGGAAAGTATTATCAGAATATTCACCGAACCTCTGCCATCCGTATCGATCATCGTCCAGAAGCAAAAGCTCTTTCCTTGTGCCAACTGGGGCGAAGCTTTTCCTATTGAGTTCAATGCCATAGGTTGGATAAGTGTTGCTGCTTCCGTTATACATAAACAACTTTCCGTTATCATCCAGAAAGAAATCAGGATCCCAGCCGCCAATCGCCAACGAATCAATGGCCTCCTTCCATTCGTTACCTTTTGGATTGGTGCTCATCCAGATTGGAAAATTGCCCGAGTAAGTCGAACCGAAAACAAGCATTGTATCGTTCTGTACCCAGACAGCTGGTGCGCACAGGTCGTCGTAAACTTTGTGCCAGGGCTTGAGAAACGATCGGGAAACAAAATTCCAATGGTTCAAATCGGGGCTCCACCAGTAGCCCCATTGGTTTGTTGAGAAAAGATAGTAATCTCCTTTGTAAGTGACGATTACAGGATCAGCCGTTGCCCGGTGTTTGCCCTGCTCCGTAAAATTCGGAATAGGACAGTAACCGTAATCGAGATTTATTGGGTTGCAATATGTTTTTTGTGCCGAAGTACTCAAAGAACAAAGGACAATAACAATCGCAAATGCGAGATATAACTTTTTCCTCATGCTTTCATTTTTTGATAGTGGGTGAGGTGAATCCGAGCTTTTGCAGCCCATTGTGAACTTCAGGACAACTCATAAAAAGTTTCCAGAGAAGACCGGTTCTGTAATTCTCAATCATCACAATAATGGGGCCCTGATCGATAGCAAGGTATTGATTTGGATACCAGTTATTCTGGATCGAAAAAGCATCATAGAATCCATACTTGCCCCAGATTTTGTTGCCAAGGTCAAAGTAGAAGAATTTCAGAGCCTCGATGGAATATTTTGGAGTGTAAGGAATTGACGAGAGCGCGGCAGTTGGACTTATAACTCCCAGATCATTGGCAGAATCAGGACGATGTGCAGCATATCCGTTAACCGAATAGCTGGCTGTCAATCCCCAGCATTTTGTACTATATCCGGCAAATTTTTTCGGGTTCTGAATACACCATTCCCGGTTAATAAGCGTCTGATTTTTATTCTCCTCCCAATAATCTGCATATTTATCCTTTAGTCCATGCGGATCAAGGCCAAGGTATGAATAGTGCGCCCAGAAAAGAGGTCCACCGGATTTCTCGGCATAATTGTGATTGAGTGTAAGCGGATAGCCAAACTTTTGATGTTTCCCTTTGATAGCGCCGTTTCTGGCCCACCCCTTGTGGTAAATTGAGGCGTCTGCCGCGTATGTCGGTGATGAAACAGCCAGAACATAGGCAATCAGACACTCGTTATACCCTGTAATGGGGAAGTTCATTTCCCAAAGATATTCAGGGGACCAATGCCAGTAAAGGACATCCTGACCTCTTGTGAACCATTTCCATTCAACTCCACGCCAGAGCTTATCAATGTCAGCACTTAATAATTTCTCCTTCTCATTCCCGTTTGCAAAGTACTGACGGACTGTTAATAATCCTTGCATTAAATAGGATGTCTCAACAATATCGCCTCCATTGTCTTTCCTTCCAAATGGCTTCACTTTTCCCGTTTCTCCATAGATCCAGTGGGGCCAGGCCCCATGAAACCTGTCTGCTTTTGAGAGGTAATCAACAATGTGATGTAACCGCTGAAAGCCCTGTTCACGGGTAATAAACTTCCTCTCGATACCAGTCAGAATTGCCATAATTCCGAATCCCGATCCGCCTGTTGTTACTACTGATTTGTCATTTTGGGGGTAAACGCCATCTAAATGAATTCTTTCGCAGGCCAGACCTGAAGTTGGTTCAGCTCCGTCCCAGAAATACTGAAACGTATTATATTGAACCAGCGTTAGTAATGAATCATCAGTAATTGCGGAATTATTATTCTCTTTCGTGCTCTTAATCCTGTTTTTATCAGGTTGTGGATACCAACTACAAAAAACCAATAAGCCTGCAAGAAAAAGAAAAGGAATATAATTTTTCATAGTCTAATATTTTGTTCAAGATTTATGCATAAAAGCCTATAAGTTAGGGCTCTGAAAACCCAGATTTTTCATTCCCGTTTTTATCTCCGGACAGCCCATGAATAAATTCCATAGCAAACCAGAACGATAATTTTCAATCATTCCTATTTGGGGGCCCTGGTCAATTGCGAGGAAAGAATCTGCAAACCAGAAACTATCCAAATTAAATGCGTCAAAAAAGCCATATTGGCCCCAGATCTTATCCCCCAATTTATTGTACAGGAAGTTTAACGCCTGAAGTGATTCGGCAGGTGTAAATGGCATCGAAGAAATAGCGGCGGTAGGAGCGATAACCCCAACATCGTTGACTGGAGAACTGGCAGTATAGCCGTTCTCGATATCGCTGGCGGTAAGTCCCCAACAATCACCGCTGTAACCGTAGAATTTTCGTGGATTTGCCTTGCAATATTCCAGATTGATTTTTGTATGGTTTACAACCTGAGTCCAGTAATTTGCATATGCATCCGTTAATCCATGGGGATTTATGCCCAGAAATGAATATTGTTCAAAAAACAGCGGACCACCATATGTCTCTCCCAGCGGAAGTTGATAGCCGTAATAAGTGTTATTGTTTTTCATTGCTCCATTCCGGGCAAAACCGTTGTCATACACTATTTTAGCAATTGGATGAGTATTTGATGAGGCCGCCAGCACATAGGTGATCAGGCATTCGTTCCACCCCTGTATTGGCATATTCATCACCCAGTTTTTTGTCGGACTCCAGTGCCAGAAAAGCTTGTTGCCCCCATCTTTGTTGAAGAAGTCCCATTCAACGGCATCCCAAAGAACGTTAATTTCAGATCTTAACGCTGTTTCGTCGGTGCCCGATCCATCGAAATATTGTCTCAGTGTCAATAATCCCATCATCAGATACGAAGTTTCTACCAGGTCGGCACCATCGTCATTTGCAGAAAAAGGGACGACAGCGCCAGTTGAACCATTTAACCAATGGGGATAGACCCCATGAAAGTGCTGAGCATTATTTTTAAGAAAATCAACGATTTTTTTAGACCGTGCCAGCCCGTCAGCTCTGGAAATAAAACTTCGGTTAATTGCTGCCGGAATAGCCATTAGCCCAAAACCCGATCCTCCGGTAGTAACAATATCACCTGACGAATTCCTTTCCCTTGCCAAACCTGATATGGGATGCCCGAAATCCCAGAAATATTTAAAGGTTTGTCTCTGAACCAGTGTTAATAGTTGGTCATTGGTGATATCAGGAAATTTATTTGTGGAGTCAATACCGGTTTTTAAACTTAGCGTGAATGGCGTTTGGTTATAACCCCCGGCTTTTGACTTCAAAGAACTTGAAACATTGAATGTGTACGCTGTAAAGTAATGAAGAGGTGAGGTGGGATGAATAGTCACCGAGCTGTCCCTTTTCTCAAATACCAGCGTCAACGGGACATTCTGTGCGCCTTTATCAGCCATAGTTATCGACGTCGCGGCTGAAGCCTGATCCAATGATGAAGTGAACACAATCTTGATAACAGGAAAATCGTTTAACCCCTTATATTCAAGCCCTTCAGAAATATTGTTGACGGTGAGGGAATTGTAAATGAAAGAGACTGCTATGGGATTATTCGCGATATTTTTACTCTTCTGACAACTCCATACCAGGAAAAGTGAAATACTTAAGAGAAAAAATTTGGACATTTTTTGGGCCTGAATTACTGGATCAGAAGAATTCTTTTAGAAGGTTGCCCGGTTTTGAACCCCGGGCAACCTTTAAATCCATCAAGGAAAGTACGTTATAAGTACATCACAAATTAAAACTGGTTATCAATGCCGGAAACTTTGAATAAAGTTATTTCTCATCATTGATAATCGTTTGTATCTCAGTCTGGGTAAGTGCTTTGTTAAATATGCGCAGCTCATCCATTAAGCTAAGATCCGACATATGACCCCACTCTGTAAAACGTGGCGCCCCTGACATAATCTGGAGGAGATCACACCCCGTCCAGTCGATACCTGAGAATGCCCCATGTGAAACAACTTGTCCGTCAATATATACAATGCACTCAGTACCAGAAATTGTAAATGCCATATGAACCCAATTTCCTGTTGAAGGGTCAACATCGGCATTTGTACCTCCGTCAAACCAGGAGTCTGCCGTGCCATTTGCAGCATTTAACTTGAACCGTTGATTTGGTGCGCCACCTACTTCACGGAAGAATCTGAATCCGCTTGTCCGCAGGTTCTGTGTAGCAGGATATCCGGCATTTGTCTTGTCTTCAGGACCCATGACGAGAATACCTGCCCTGTCGGGAGTGTTGTTAATCTTGGTCCACCATACTGCACTGAAATTTGAATTCTTTAACGCTGTTGTAGGAAATGTGAGATATGAATCTGTTGCCCCTGCATAGGCTTTCCCTTTTTTGCCATCGGCAAAATCTGGTGATCCTACCTTGGTAGCTTCCGTATTCGAAACCATATCGGTATAGTTTCCTTCAAACGGCATATAAAATACCTCGCCGCTATATTTTGGAACATATGGGGAATCATGCTGAATAATGGCCTGCACTTCAGACTGGGTAAGCGCTTTATTGAAAATTCTGAGTTCATCATAGAAGCTATTGTCTGACTTATGTCCCCAGGTTACAAAGTTTGGTGCGCCTGACCCAATTGAAATTGATTCACATCCAGTCCAGTCAATGCCCGGAAAGCTTCCCTGACTAACTACATCACCATTGATATAGACTACGCACTGTGATCCGGAAACAGTAAATGCCAGGTGAACCCATTGGCCAATATTATTTGGAACATCGGCCTTTGAACCGCCATCAAACCACGATTCCGAGCTGCCCGATCCGGCGTTTAGCTTAAATCTCTGATGTGTTCCGTCCGGAGCTTCACGGAAAAACCGTAACCCTTTTGTCCTGCTTGCATCAAAAGTAGCATCGGTAGTTCCTGAAGGGCTAATAGCTATAATCCCGGCGCGGTCGGGTACAGCATTCAATTTATACCACATCTCGGCAGAGAATTCATTGTTTTTCAACCCTGACAGAGGGAATGTCAGGTAGCTGTCGGAGGCTCCTGCATAGGCATTTAATCCTTTAAGACTTTCTCCTGCAAACCCTGGGCTTCCAACTTTTGTTGCAGCAGTGAAACTAACCTTGTCTACATAGTCACCATCGAAAGGCATATAAAAGAGCTCCCCAGCGAAAATTGGTGTATAAGGGGGCTTTTTCTCGAAATTTATTATTTTGTCAGTGACCTTCCCGGACATGTCAGTAGCCTTTATATCAAGGACATGAACTCCATTAGACACTTTGTCATATTGGTATGCCTCTACAGCCCGGCGATAATCCTTGAAACTGCTGTAACTGGTAAGCTCGGTTCCATCCAACAACACAGAAATCGATTTCAGTTCGATGTCATCGGTTGCTACAAACTGGATATTGATAGAAGCCAATAGTGTGGGAACCTGTATCTTCACCCCTTCCGCAGGATAGCTAACAACTACAACAGGTGCTGCCACATCTGATCCGGCAGCAATTGCCTTAATCGAATCTATATAACCATTCTGGCACGCAGTTGTAAATACAATGCCTACGAGAACTGCTAATAAGTATTTAATTTTTTTCATCTTATATCATTTTTAATCAATATAGGTTTACTTTGTTAATAATTGAGGAAGCACATCCGTCTCAGCCAACGGATAGGGTAGAAAGGTTTTATCTGAAGTAAATGTCCGCCCGTCATAACTTAATGCGGTTGTATTGCCAAGGCGAACCATATCATAATAACGGTCACCCCATTCGGTGGCTAATTCAGCGAACTTTTCATCCATTACCTGGGCATTGGTAACACCTGATATTGAGGTCAAACCTGCCCGCAACCTTACTGCGTTCACAGCTTCATCGGCTGTTCCGGCTGATCCCGTGGCCCCCTGAGTCAGCGCTTCGGCATACATTAAAAGAATTTGCGAATACCGGATAATCGGAAAATCTTTATTGGAAGAATAGGAAGTACGTCCCGTAGTCAGCATATCAGAAGGCAAATACATTTTACCGGAATAAAACACCTGACGCGATCCGTTATTGAAAGTATCTCCGTCGCGTGTTGTATTTGAAACAAATGAAGGGAGTGAATTGGCATACTGGGGTGCAACTTTCTTTAAGGAATCAATTCCCGCCTGTGTAAATAGTACTGTTGTTTCAAGCCTTACGTTTTCACCTCTGTCAAGCATGAATTTTACATATTTAAAACTCGGTTCCCAAAATCCCCATCCGCCACCAGCAGTGGATACTTTAGGAGTCCAGCTCTGAGGTCCGAAAAAATCCCACAGATAATTATAAGAGTCTCCGGACGGCGTGCCAAAATCGGTAAAATTCAATTCCCAGATGTTTTCACTATTTAACTTCCCTTTAAGTTTGAAGAGGTTATAGAAATCAGGTTCCAAAGAAAATAGTCCTCCCTGAATGATCTTGCCTGTTGCATCGGCCACAACCTGATATTTTTTTAACTCGAGATTTGCTAACGCCTTAACAGCAAGCGCAGTATATTTTGTTAATCCTCCCGGAATATCGGTGCGCTGATTTGGACGCTTATCGGGTAGGTTAGGGATCGCTTCATCCATCCTGGATGAAATGTAGGCCATCACACTATCCTTGGAGGAAAGTTTCACAGTAAACATTACCGATGGATCTGAACTGGGCGGAATCAGGATACTTCCCCAGGCACGGCTGGCCCAAAATAACCACCAGCAACGCATCACCTGCGCTTCGGCTATGTACTGATCGGCTAAAGGCGCGCCATTAGGGGCATTTTTCTTATACAGAGCGATTTGTTCCATTGCCGAATTGGCCGTGATTATGTTTCCGAATAATTCCTGCCAGTCAGCATCAAGCATCCAGTAAGTATTGTCATAATGATAGTTATCAATATCTCCCAATGGCGACTGATCCCCGAGTCCACCTTTGTTTACATCATCTCCGCGTACGGTAAGTAAGGGAAAGATATTCCATCCGATACCGTTGAGACGTGAATAAACTCCATATAGGGCTGGATCATATTGCTGGTTATGGTATAATCGGTTCCTCCGGTATACGTGCGGTTTTCGGCGAGCGAATCCAGTTTTTTATTGCATCCGGATACTATAAGAAGTGCCAGTGAACGACGCATGTACTTGCGCGTGCGGGAAATTTTTGCACTGGCGACAGAC
>CAIOOC010000694.1 GCA_903859795.1 uncultured Bacteroidia bacterium | reverse complement strand
TGGTGTTCATGAATCCTGGAGTCATACGTAGTGGTTTTCTCCTAAGATACTAAATGCCAGGGCTTTATGTTGATAAAACAGAAATAGTTACCACCAAGTTATCAACATATATCATTGAAAGTCAGATCATTATAATTTTTGTCATGTACTAAGAGAAATGAATTCAAATATTAATTCAATAATCAAGCAATGTTAAAAGTAAACGAGTATTTTGGAGGCCGTGTAAAGTCGATTGCAGTGGAGAATGAAGAAGGTGTCGCTACTGTTGGGGTTATGGAAGCAGGTGAATATGAATTCGGAACCTCAACAGTTGAGATTATGACCATAACTGGTGGAACTTTGGAGGTAATGCTTCCAGCAGCAAAGAGCTGGGTCACCTATCCCAAAGGTGGTATCTTTGAGGTGGAAAAGGATGTGAAATTCAGGGTAAAGGCAATTGCTCCGGTGGCCTATCATTGTCAATACAAATAGATTTAATATAAATACTTAACATTTTCCGGGAAAAATAAGCGCCACAGATTACTCAGATGAACACAGATTAAAATCGTAACACAGCTTAATCTGTGAAAATCTGTGTTATCTGTGGTAAAATTATTTTGTGCACCCTGGCTATAAGACGAGGCAGTTTAGTTACAGAATAGGGCTTTTAAGGTTCTCATTACGAATTTAATCACACCACCAAAGAAATTTTCGATGCGAAAGAGGATATATTTTTGTATTGTTGAATGCCTCATCTTTTATACCGCCATATTGACAGCAAACAGTCAATCTGTTATGTTAACAAACGAGATAAACAAATTTAAAGATTATGTTTCTATTCCGTTGGCCGGCAATTGCTGGGCTATAAAATCCGAAAAAGATACATCAGAGATTGTTACTGAATCCGGGATTAAAGGTTGGAATAATCCACAAACAAATATCAAGCTTTATTTCAGGACTGACATGGTCGGTAAAATAAACCTGGCAGTCAGGGCGCGCAATAAATCGGGTTATTCAATCCTAAACTTCCGGTTTGGCGAGCAGGTCAAACAATTAAGGATTGACAAAAATTCATTTGATACCCTTGAAATTGGCACGTTTAAAATAAAAAATCCCGGGTACCAAATGATCATTATTAGCGGGTACAAAAAATCTGCAGATGAATTTGCCGAAATATCAGATCTCCTAATCTCTCAGGAGGTTAAAGACAATAAGTTAACCTTTGTAAAAGATGATTTTTACTGGGGCCGTCGTGGCCCATCTGTCCATTTGAATTATCTGGTTCCTGCCGGATCTGGCGATGCAGTTTGGTTTTACAACGAACTTCTGGTTCCCAAGGGAAATGATGTAACAGGATCTTACTTTATGGCCAATGGATTTGGCGAAGGTTATTTTGGTATCCAGGTTAATTCCTCTTCAGAACGAAGAATTCTGTTCTCAGTTTGGAGTCCCTCAAAAACAGACCATTCTGAGGAAATACCCGAAGATGAAAAGATAATCCTGTTGAAAAAAGGAAAAAATGTTCACTCGGGCAACTTTGGCGATGAAGGTTCAGGGGGGCAGAGTTTTCTGGTTTATCCGTGGAAATCAGGAACTAAATACCGTTTTCTGGTTAAAGGAATCCCTTCTGAAGCTAATTTCACAGATTATACAGCCTATTTTTATGCTCCTGAAACAGGTAAATGGGAGCTTATAGCCAGTTTCAGGCGCCCCAAAACTTCAACCTATTTAAAACACCTTCACTCCTTTTTGGAAAACTTCATTCCGGAAAACGGAAATATCTTAAGATCAGGACTTTATTCCAATCAATGGGTTTGTAATTCAAACGGAGAGTGGACCGAATTAAATAAAGCGCGGTTCACAGCTGATGCTACAGCGCGTAAAGGGGCAAGGCTTGATTATCAAGGAGGCGTTTTAAAAGATGGATTTTATCTGAAAAATTGTGGATTTTTCAACGAAAGAACTGAAATAGATAGCTGGTTTACCAGACAAATCAATCCGAAAGCGCCATCAATAGATTTCAAGAACCTGCCCTAATTTTGATTTTCGGTGAGGAATATCTTTTTCTCAGGAATTTAAGGTAAATTTGGCGGCTGTTACAACCTGAAGCCATTGAAATGCATCTGAAGATAAATGGTTTTAAGCAATAACTGTTGGGTGAGAAAATGATTTGATGTTAAATGAGGAAAGTTTTTTATTTTAGTTTGTTAATCCTAAGTATTTTATCTGGCTGCGGCTATTTATCCAAGACATCTCCCGGTGATATGGAAGTTGCCAAAGTCGGGGATAAATTGTTATTAAGGAAAGAGCTTGCTGCAGTCCTTCCCAGAGGAATTACAAAACCTGACAGTATAAATCAGTCAAAATTTTACATTCAGCGTTGGGTAAGGCAGGAACTGATGCTTAAACAGGCAGAGGAAAATCTAACGGAGGATCAGAAGGATGTTCAGCGCGAATTAGATGAATACAGGACTTCGCTGATTATTCACAGGTACCAGCAACAGCTGATAAATCAAAAACTGGATACTGCGATTGCAAGCAGCGATATTCGCAAATTTTATAATGAGCATCCCGAGAAGTTCGTTCTTGAGCAGAACATTGTAAAGGCAATATATATCGAAGTGCCAAAGAAGGAGGCAAAACTAGATCAACTTAAACATTGGTTAAACGCATCTGACGATAAGTCACGCATGGAACTCGAGAAATACAGTTTTCAATATGCCACAAAATTTGACTATTTTAATGAACAATGGACTGATTTTAGTCAGATAAGGTCCAGAATGCCATATAGTTTTGCAAGTAGTGAGACTATACTAAGGAGAAACAGTTTCATCGAATCATCAGACGAGAGTAAATACTATCTTGCGGCAATCA
>CAIOOC010000693.1 GCA_903859795.1 uncultured Bacteroidia bacterium | reverse complement strand
GTTGCCTGAGTTAAAGGATCAAGCTAAGATGGATGGTAAGTCGGTGTATGACCTGGTAAATGCTTTGGTGGCATCCATTCCGGCTGAAGCGTTTTGTCCGGTTTTTTTACCATTTCTGATGGGAAGTAATGTACATCCCAATGCTAAATCATGTTTTGTTGGCTTGAGCAACTACCATACACGGGCTCATATTTTACGGAGCGTTTATGAAGGCATCGCATTCTCTCACAGGTACCATTTCGATAAGCTTCTCGCTACGAGGACAAAACCCGTAAAAGAAATTCACTTGGCAGGTGGCGTTGCAAACTCAAAGGAGTGGGCTCAAATATTTGCCGATGTGATGAATTATCCTGTAGAGACAGTCGATATAAACGAAACAGGCGCCTTAGGTTGTGCCATTACCGCAGCTGTTGCTGTCGGCGAGTATAAGAACTTTGAGGAGGCTGCAATGAATATGATTACCCTGAAAAACCGGATCGAACCAAACCCGAAAACCGTCCAGGTTTATGAGAAAAAGTATACCATGTATAAAAGAGTAGTAGAAGCTTTGGACGATGTTTGGGACGATATGCAAAAATTAGCTTAAAAAGTAATACTAAGAAAGTTTTAACTGAGTTGAGGGGTTTAGGTTTTGGCGATCTTCAGATGAGAATGAGTTGTTAATAAATAAAAAAATGAAAAAATCAATTGTACTTTATTACTTTATCGCACTGAGTTTTAATTTACTCCTGTTAAACAAAATAGAAGCTTCTGCTGAAGTTGCCGGGAACCGGAATTCAGTTTTTGGTAAACTGAATGATTCAGGAGAAACTCAAAAGAATATTGAAGGAACAAGTGTCCAGTTAATTTCCGATCGGAATTTTAACTCCATACAAATTCCTCCGCAAATGAAAGTCCGGATGGCAATGTATCCAGCAAAACAAGAATCCTTCGAGTTGGAAGGTTATTTAAGTAAACGAATCAACAGGTCGATTCAGCGGTATTTACTTGTGACTCCTGAGTCAAGTCCGGCGATTCTTCAGATATTCCGGGACCGTGATCGGATTCCATTTCGAAAAGGTCTTGTGGGCTGTGCTGGTGAGTCAGCCGGAAAATACCTTACCGGAGCCGAGCTCATGTGGCGGTTGACACATGATAAAGAATTGAAAGAAACCATTGATTCATTCGTGATCGAACTTATAAAATGCCAGGGACCTGACGGATATCTGGGACCATATCCTAAAAATGTGCGACTGACAGGTGATAATGCGGATGCCTGGGGACATTACCACTGCATGCTTGGGCTTATGCTCTATTATGAAGATACCCGGTATGAACCGGCACTAACAGCATGTAAAAAAATAGCAGATTTGTTATGTGAAAATTTTGGCAAAGGTAAACCTTCGTTGACTTGTGATAAGGTGGGTGGCCAAATGAATATGGCGATTAGTCATGGACTAATCTTGCTTTATGAGAAAACCGGTATAACAAGATACCTGGACCTGGCAAACTATGTTGTTAATGAGGAATGGAATGAGTCGGGACCAGGGAAATTTATGAACTCCACACTGGCAGGAAAAACGATCAATGGCTATTCCCCATATCGCTGGGAGATGATTCATACCTGGCAAGCATTGGACGAGCTCTATTGGCTCACCGGTGATGAGAAATACCGGAATACGGTCGATAAAATCTGGCTTTCCATTGTAGATGGAGACCGTCATAACACAGGTGGAATCACATCAGGAGAAGGATTCATCGGCTCTTCCTATAAAACGGGTCCTATCGAAACCTGCTGCACAGTAGCCTGGACGGCCTTTTCGTTGGACCTTCTTCGTATGACAGGTAATTCTCAGGTGGCGGATGAAATTGAATGGAGTACATTCAACAGCGCATTAGGTGCAATTCCATATAGTGGCAGGACCTGTGCCTATAATGTCCCGATGGATGGGACAAGGACATTTGGAGTTGAATTGTGGTGGCAATCACCATTGGCAGGACCCGATTTAAACTGTTGCGCAGTAAACGCAAACCGACCATTGGGCTTGATTTCACAGTGGGCCTTCATGCAGTCAGCTGAGGGACCAGTTGTTAATTTCTATGGCCCCGGAAAAATGACATCAACAATGCCCTCCGGGAATAAATTGACGATTAAAGAGTTGACAGAGTACCCTGCCGACGGATTCGTTAAGTTGGTATTGGATATGGGAAAAAGGGAAACCTTTACGCTAAAGTTGCGCATACCAGTGTGGTCAACCAATACGGACATCAGGGTCAATGGCAAGGCTATTGCCGAAAAAGTGACGCCTGGCACCTACCTCGAAATCAACAGGGAATGGAAATCAGGGGACTCGATTGAACTCACACTCGATTTTAAATTACGGTTTTGGTACGGTCAGGAAGAATGTAAAGGGAAAGTGTCTATCTATCGCGGTCCGATATTGTTAACTTGTGATGCCAGGTTTAATGAGACAGATCCCGAACTATTACCTAAACTGGATATATCATCGTTGGTGTTTGAAAGTCATGGATTTACCGATAAGCTGGAACCCTGGGTTTTTGGAGTTTTGAAAGACAAGAATGGGGCTAAAGTTATCGTATGTGATTTTTCCAGCGCTGGTCAAACTGGTAATCAATATCGTTCATGGTTACCATTCCTCTAGAAAGAATTTTGGAGATTATTGAATATGAGAAATTTAACGAACCATTGTGATATGAAAATTCTAAGATTTTTTTGATATGAAAAATTATGTTCCCATTTTTTGGTTTGCACTTTGTGTTTCTTTCAGCCCGTTGGTTCTGGGTCAAACCACGTCTAAAGTGGGCGATTCTAAAATTGTCCATAGTAAAGAGGTGAATGGAACTTCACCTTCAACCGGGCAGACAAAAATAAGTTCTGCTTATAATCAAAAGGCATTTGAATGGGATATTGCCTGGCCCGGACGGGTATCTCAATATGATCTGGTCTATAAAAGTCCACCTATTGATCCAATGCAGGGTATCCCTTTGGGTAATGGCGATGTTGGTGCATTAGTATGGTGCGACGATTCAAAAATAATGATTGTGGTAAACAAATGTGATTTATGGGACGATGCGAAGCGCGATTCATTGGATAACTGGAAGAATGAAGAAGACGAATCCTCTACTACACAGCGGCATGCCTGTCGCATCATTATCGATTTCAAATTCCCTGTTTTCAATACCTTGTATCTTTCTGATTTTAAGGCAAGGCTTAACCTTGCTGAAGCTTCATTAAGTCT
>CAIOOC010000692.1 GCA_903859795.1 uncultured Bacteroidia bacterium | reverse complement strand
TATACTCTAACTTCAACCGGACTGATTGAGAATTTAAACTATACAACTGCTAAATTACTGGGCGATGAGCGCTCCCGTCTTATAAACCAGCAATTTTACCGTTTTGTTTCCGATGATACGAAGAATATTTTCTTTGACTTTCTCCGGATCGTTTTTAACAGTAGTGTTAAAGAGAACTGTGAAATAACCCTGGCGATAAAAGATCGGCCACCTCTCTATGTTCACATGGAAGGGAAGTGTTCAGAAGCTGGCAAACTTTGTCAGATTATTTTACTGGATATTACAGCTCTAAAAGAGGTAAGTTACAATTTAGAGCAAAGTAATAACCGGTATAAATCTCTTTTTCTTAATAACCACACGGTTATGCTGATCATAGATCCTGAAACCGGATCTATCGTAGACGCAAACCCTATAGCCTGCAGTTACTATGGATGGTCATATACCGAAATCTGCCAAAAGAACATCGCAGACATTAATACCCTGACCCCTGATGAAATTTTCTTCGAAATGAATCTTGCCAAAGAAGAAAAGCGCAAACATTTCTTCTTTAAACACCGGTTAGCAAGTGGCGAGATACGTGAAGTGGAAGTGCATTCCGGTCCGATCAGCTATGGGAATAAAGAAATGCTTTATTCTCATGTCCAGGATATTACAGAACGAAAGTTAATGGAGCGGGCCTTACGTGATAGTGAAGAGAAGTTTTCTGTTGCGTTTAAATCATCACCCTATATAATAACTATTTCCGGTTTACTCGACGGCAAATTTGTTGAAGTGAATGATGCATTCAGTTCAGTCACAGGATTTTCACGAGAGGAGGCAATCGGATATTCTGCTTTGGAGATTGGACTCTGGATAAATGCTGAGGTGAGAGATAATTGGGCCATAAAGCTGCAGAGATCCAGATCTGTCAATGATATAGAGACTCAGATCCGGGGAAAGAATGGGCAAATTATCGATGTTTTGTATTCAGTAACAACGATAAAAATAAATGGGAAAGAAGATTACATCCTTGCAAGCATTGAAGATATAACCGATCGAAAAAGGACACAGAATGCGTTACAGCATAGTGAGATAAAATACAGGACACTTGTTGAGAATATCAACGATGTCCTTTTTGAAGTAGATCAAACAGGCATCATAAAGTACATTAGTTCACCGATTTATAAAATATTAGGGTATACCTCCGAAGAGATAACCGGAAGAAATTTTACTGATTTTGTAGGTGACATTTCTGGCCCTCTTTTAAACAGATTGGCAATTCTTGACGAAAAATCCCAATTAGAGGTTGAATACCAGATATTTAAGAAATCAGGGGAACCCTGTTGGGTAAGGATATCCACAAAAAAAATCATTGAAAATGGGGTATTTCTTGGCGGTTCCGGAACTCTCATTGACATTACTGGACGAAAACTAACAGAAGAGGCCCTTCATAAAAGCAGTCAAAAATGGGAAGCCATATTATCCACTTCAGCAGATGGGATAGGGATGGTTTCACTCGATGGCAAAATTCAGCTCTTATCGGATAAAATAGCGGCAATGTATGGCTATTCATCAGATGAAAAAGAGCAGTACATCGGAGGTTCATTTATGGAATTCATTGATTCTTCCTGTCATAGCCGATTGATTGATAATATTCAAAGATTACTTGAGGGTAATAAGGATATTAAAGTGACCGAGTATATTGCTGTTAAGAAGGATAAGAGCAGGTTTGATGTAGA
Source organism: uncultured Bacteroidia bacterium (assembly GCA_903859795.1). Taxonomy (GTDB): domain Bacteria; phylum Bacteroidota; class Bacteroidia; order Bacteroidales; family Prolixibacteraceae; genus JAAFHB01. The sequence goes on along the minus strand of CAIOOC010000692.1, from coordinate 15,908 downwards.
ATTAAATTCTACCGTTTTACGTGATTCAGAGGGCAAGCCGGAGAGTATACTTTACTTCCAGCGTGATATAACAGAGCGTAAAGTGGCAGAAAATATCCTGAAAGAGAGTGAAAGGAAATTTAAGTTAATTATTCAGTCGCAGGCAGAAGGGATTGGTGTCGTGAATCAGGACGAATTTTTCGAGTTTGTTAATCCAGCTGCAGCCACAATATTTGAAACAACGGTTGATGAACTTGTAAAAACCTCCTTACTGGATTATTTAAGCGATGGTGAAATAGAGAAAATCAACAACCAGACTTCCAGTCGTAGGAATGGAGTTACAAACAAATATGAACTTCAAATTTTCACAAAAGCCGGGAATAGTAAATTTATCGAGGTAAGTTCTTCCCCTAAATTCGATGAAAACAATAATTATGCCGGTGCTTATGGTGTTTTCAGGGATATTACCGACCGTAAACTGGCCCAGGAAGCCCTTAAAGAGAAGACCACACTTCTAAGCAACCTGATCATAAATATGCAGGAAGGAATTTTACTCGAAAATTCAAGAAGACAAATTGTATTAACCAATCAGTTGTTCTGTAATATGTTTGCCATTCCTGCTCCGCCGGAAGCTATGGTTGGAGCCGATTGTTCAGACTCGGCCGGGCAGAGTAAACATCTTTTCAAAGACCCTGAAAAATTTGTCGCCGTTATCCAAAAAATCCTTTCCGACAAAGTTGTTATACTCAATGACGAGCTGGAATTAGCAGATGGACGCTATTTCGAACGCGACTATATACCAACATATCTGGATAATGCCTATAACGGTCATTTATGGAAATATCGGGATATTACCAACCGCAAACTTTCGGAACAAAAGATAAACCAGCAGAACGAACGATTGAATGCCATAGTTACGGCAATGCCCGACCTGATCTTTGTAATGGATCAATATGGTAATAGCTCTGAATACTATGCAAATACACCTGATATATTGCCGGTCTCTGAAGATAAAGTTGTTGGAGTAAATGTGGAGGACTTGTTCGACAAGGAAGCTGCCCAATTTCATCTTCAAATGATCAATGAATGTATCGAACAAAAAAGGCTGGTTTCATATGTTTATCATGTAACAAGTACAAATAGTCCGGGCTATTACGAAGCCCGGCTTGTTCCACTTGGGATCGATAAAGTTTTGGCATTTATCCGTGATGTTTCGGAGAAAAAGCAAAAGGAAGATGAAATCCAAAACCTGAATGCAACCCTTGAACTCCGGATTAAGGAGCGAACTGCGCAGTTATCGGAATCTGAGAGAAGTTATAAAACAGTTTTGGAAAATATTAAGGAGATTATTTTCCAGACTGATGCAGATGGATTATGGCTGTTTCTGAATAAATCGTGGGAGGAGGTAACCGGGTTTACAGTAGAAGAGTCACTGGGGCAACTATTCGTTAATTATGTCCACCCTGATGACAGGCAGCGAAATATGGATCTGTTCCACCCGTTGATTATGCGTGAAAAAGACTATTGCCGCCATCAGGTCCGTTATCTGACTAAAGAAGGAGGCTTCCGTTGGATTGAAGTATTTGCCAGGTTAGGACTAAATGAAAGAGATGAAATTACGGGTACTTACGGTACATTGCAGGATATTACCGAACGTAAAGAGGCAGAAGATAACCTCAAGCAGTTGTCATTCCGACTGGCACTGGCCGTACAAGCTGGTGGTGTAGGGGTGTGGGAATTGGATATCGTAAACAACAGGCTCGTTTGGGACGATCAGATGCTCGCCTTATATGGGATTAAGGAAGGCGATTTTGCCGGAGCATATTCAGCCTGGCTCGCTGGCGTTCACCCTGACGACAGGGAAAGAGGGGACGAAGACATTCAGAATGCTTTAACGGGCATAAAAGAGTTTGACACCGAATTTAGGGTGTTATGGCCTGATGGATCGATTCACAATATCAGAGCGCTTGCCGTTGTTCATCGCGATAACGCAGGACATCCTTTGCAAATGATTGGGACTAATTGGGATATTACCGCCCAAAAGCGGACCGAAGAAGAGATTATCAGGGCCAGAAACGAAGCTGAAAAAGCCAACCTTGCCAAAAGTGAATTCCTCTCGCGCATGAGCCATGAACTCAGAACACCTATGAATTCAATCCTCGGATTCGCTCAGCTGATGGATATGGGCGATCTTATTCCGGCACACAAAAAGGGGGTGAAACATATTTTGAACAGTGGCAGACACTTGCTCAACTTAATCAATGAAGTACTCGATCTGTCTCGAATCGAAGCGGGAATGCTTTCGCTTTCGTTGGAACCTGTCGGGATAAACTCTGTCATTGTCGAAATGATCGATATGGTTCAGCCGTTAGCCAATGCGCGCCGCATCGAATTATGCCTGATCAATTTGGAAGGGGACTACCTTTTTGCGAAGTCCGACCGGCAGAGCCTAAGACAAGTACTGCTAAATCTGCTAAATAACGCTGTTAAATATAATAGGGAGGGTGGCTCTATTTTGGTTAAAACTGAAATAAAAACTCAAAATGTAGCAGGTATTATCCCACTCCGAATCTCAATAACAGATACTGGTTATGGAATCTCTTCTGAAGATATTTCAAAACTTTTTAAACCGTTTGTGCGTGTCGGTGCAGGGAAAAATGTCACTGAAGGCACAGGACTGGGGCTCGCTTTAGTTAAAAAACTTATGGATGCAATGGGCGGCACGATAGGAGTGGAGAGTACTATTGGTGAAGGGACAACCTTTTGGTTAGAACTTCCGCTTTGCAACAGTCAAATTGAGGAGAGCCAAAGCTCAATCGGTTTACCCCGTGACGACAAATTTGACGAAAACCAGATCGGAACTGTTCTCTATATTGAAGATAACAGCTCGAATATCGAACTGGTAGAGCAAATTCTTTTAAACGGACGCAAAAATATCAGACTCATCGCAAATCCGGTCGGTGCAGGGACGTTGGAGATGGCAATTCAATATATTCCGGATTTGATTCTTCTCGATCTTGACTTACCCGATATGCATGGCAGTGAGGTAATCGAGGCACTCCAGACTGACGTACGGACAAAATCAATCCCTGTTGTTATTATTAGCGCGGATGCGATGCCGGCTCAAATCAATAAGTTAATGAAAGCCGGTGCAGGTAATTATCTTACCAAACCTCTTGATGTAATGGAGTTTTTAAAAATTATTGATATGTACGTTTATGAAAAATGAATTAAGATAGAATATGGAATACCTCGATAGATCGAAGGAGGAGCTAATCGCTGAATTGTTGAACTTAAAACAAGAAGTGGCCGTATTAAGGCAAATGTCGAATTATCCGAATTCAGGACTGAAGCCCTCCATTGATTTCCGGAGTTCCGAACCGTTCTGTTCGTCAGTCTTAAATGCTTTACCCGAAACAATAACCATCACTAATCTTGAGGGGTACATCTTATATTCATCACTTCAAACAATAGAAATGTTTGGATATAGTAATCCGGAAGAGGTCCTGAACCGCCCACTTTCTGATTTTCTGGACAGTGTTGATCACCTAAGGGCCCAGTCTAATTTAAATGCTCTCATTCATGGGAATAAAAGCAGCACTCATAAATACCTTGCGCTGAAGTCCGATCTTAGCACATTTAGTATTGAAGTTAATGGTAATTTTATCCGGGATGAGGAAGGAAATTCTTCCAGCCTTGTATTTGTCATACGAGATATTACCGAACGAAAACTAGCCTCCACGACAACAGCTGAAGCCCTCGACCGATTAAATAAAATTGCTGACAGGTTGCCTGGCGTGGTTTATCAGTACCAGCTGAATCCTGATGGCACCTCTTGTTTTCCTTTTGCAAGCGAAGGGATCCGTAATATTTACAGGGTGACACCCGAGGAAGTGGTTGCTGACGTATCGGTTGTGTTTAGCAGGATTCATCCTGATGATATTGATGATGTGGTCATCTCTATTCAGTTATCTGCCAGAGATTTGACACTCTGGAGACATGAGTACCGCGTAAAGTTTGATGATCAATCTGAACGCTGGCTATTAGGTAATGCTTTACCTCAACTATTGGCCGATGGTACTGTTCTCTGGCACGGATTTATTACCGATATTACTGAACGGAGGCAAACTGAAGAGACATTACACTGGAATCAGTCGTTGCTGCACATGATGTCAAACTCTTCTCCTCTTGGGTTTTTGGTGGTTGATAATCGTGACGACACTATTTTGTACTTTAATAATCGCTTCTGTGAAATATGGGGTATTGAGCATATTGCAGATCAAATGCAGACCGGTAAAATGAAAAATGGCGATATCATCCCATATTGTTTACCTGAACTGGCAGATGTTGATGCTTTTGCCGAATCGTGCAAACCGTTGCAGGATGAATCAAACAGAATTGTAGTTGAAGACGAGATTGCATTTACCCGGAATCGCACCGTGCGTCGTTTTACGACCCAAATACGGGGGAATAATGATCAATATTATGGACGTTTTTACATCTTCGAAGATATCACCGCGCAGAAACGGGTTATGGAGGAACTCGAAGAAAGCAGAGAAAAGCATCGCGGTTTAAGCGAAGCGGCCTTTGACTCCATCTTCTTTTCTGAAAAAGGAATCTGCATTGAGCAAAATCAGATGGCGGAACAGGTGTTTGGTTATTCTTCAGATGAAGCTATTGGCAGGTCCGGTATCGAATGGATAGTACCGGAAGACCGGCAATTGGTTACGGAGAATATGCTCGCACGGATAGATAAACCTTACGAGGTGACTGCCCTGCGAAAAGACGGTACAACGTTTCCATGTCTGTTAAGTGGGAAAATGATGTTTTACAAGGGGAGAAACGTCAGGGTTACCTCATTGAGTGACATTTCAGCCCGCAAACAGGCTGAAGCTGAGCTCCTCGAAAGTGAAAAAAGATTTTCCCTGTTCATGGACTATTTGCCTGCCCTTGTTTTTATTAAAGATTTTGACAGCAGGATGATCTATTCCAATAATGCAATGGATAAAGCGCTGGGAGCTTCAGCCTGGACCGGAAAGTCATTGTTTGAATTCTTCGATCATGAAACTGCTACCCGGATAATTGCAGATGATCAAAAAACGATACAGCTCGGGTATCAGTTAATTTATGAGAGTTTTATTAACCTTGACGGGAAATTGCATCATTATGAAACTCAGAAGTTTGTAATACCACAATTAGGAAAGAAACCTCTTGTCGGAGGTATTGCCCTGGATATTACAGAGCGGAAAATATCGGAAGAGAAATTTTACCGTGCATTTCACTCCAATTCCGCATTAATGGCAATATCATTGGTAAGTAGTGGCCGATTCCTAGAAATTAATGATACTTTTATTAATTCATTAGGCTATTCACGCGAAGAACTGATCGGTAAAACATCTGGGGAACTTGATCTTTATACCGATTTAGCCAAACGTGACAAAATATTTAAAAATCTATCCGAAAAAATCCCTGTCAGGGAAGTTGAACTTGAGATCCGTACAAAAACAGGGGGAGTGATCTCTGGTTTGTTTTCGGCCGATTATATTTTTATTGGTAACGAATTGTGCCTCCTTGCCGTAATGGTCGATATTTCCGACCGAAAACAGATCGAGAAGGATCTCTTAAAGGCAAAAGAGGAGGCTGAGAAAGCCAATCATGCCAAAAGCGAATTTCTTTCAAGGATGTCGCATGAATTAAGGACCCCTTTAAATTCAATCCTGGGGTTTGCCCAATTGCTTCAAATGGGAGAACTCCACTCGCGTCAGCGAAATGGGGTCGACCATATTCTGCGCAGCGGTAAACATCTGCTCGACCTGATCAATGAGGTTCTCGATATTTCAGGTATCGAGGCCGGCAGGATCTCCCTTCAGTTTGAACCGATTCATTTGCAGGGGATTATACTGGAAATGATAGACGTCGTAAAGCCACTGATCAGTGCCAGAAAGTTAAAGGCAGAACTGGTAAATTCGACCTCCAACCAGTTATTTGTGATGGCAGACCGTCAGCGGCTTAAACAGGTACTGATGAATTTGCTGAGTAATGCAATTAAATATGATAATGAAGGTGGTTCGGTAATAATTCGAACCAGTGTTAATCCCTCAATCGATGAAAATATTGCTCCGGTTCGCGTTTCAATATCGGATACAGGATCTGGAATCCCGCCCGAAGATGTTCCAAAACTCTTTACCCCTTTTGAACGTATTAGTGCAGGAAAAACTGCTATTGAGGGTACCGGACTCGGCCTTACTGTTGTCAAGAAACTGATCGACGCCATGAATGGAGTAATAGGAATTGAAAGTATTCCCGGCAAAGGAAGTACCTTCTGGTTTGAACTGCCCCAATGTGAAAGGCAACCTCAAAGTATTTCCAACCTTGTTGATTTGACGAGTCAGTATACACTACAGTCCAACCGATCAGGAACAATTTTATATACCGAAGATAATCCTGCCAATATTGAATTGGTGGAACAAGTACTTGCGTCACATCATTTAAATATCCGCCTGATTTCGAATATGAATGGTGGACAGACTGTCCCCATGGCCATTGAATTTAAACCTGATATGATTCTTCTCGATCTTAATTTACCTGATATTCAGGGTGAAGAAGTGATTCGTTTGCTTCAGGATGAAGAAAAAACACGTGAAATACCGGTTGTCGTAATAAGCGCCGACGCTATGCCACAACAAATCAAAAAATTGTTAAATTCGGGCGCCCGTAGTTTTTTAACCAAGCCAATTGATGTAAAGGACTTTTTGATCGAAGTTGATAAATGGGTAAGCTGATTAAATCTAAACCAATATTTAAAATCCATGCTTGATTTAGACCTGAAAAATGCAAAAGTTCTGATTATTGATGATCAGGAGGCGAATATTGACCTTCTCAAAGAATTCCTCTTTTCGCAAGGGTTCGCTGATATTGTTACTTCTACCAATCCCCTTATGGCACTCAGTTTATTTAAGTCGTTTAATCCTGATGTTGTCCTGCTCGATTTAATGATGCCCCAACTCTCGGGTTATGAAGTGCTGGAGCAACTAAGCCAAATTATTGGAAAAGATGTCTATTGTCCTGTTCTGGTTCTTACTGCGGATATATCCGCAAGCGCTAAACAGCGTTCTTTGGCACGTGGTGCAAAGGATTTTATAACAAAACCATTTAATCTGGTCGAATTACTTTTTAGAATCATCAATCTGCTCGAAACCCGCCGCTTGTATCAGCAACTCGAAGAAAAAAACCGGATTACCGAGGAAAAAGTTGAAATGTTGGTTGAACTGTTGCGTGTACACAATAAATAAATTGTCAAACCTCGATTAGGGAGTGATTTAATGGTTTCCTGAATTATAATATTAAAATTGATAATTGCATGCTGGATTCTAACCTTAAAAATGCGAAAATATTGATAGTGGATGATCATAAGGTGAATATTGATCTTCTTGAAAGCTATCTTGAAATGCAGGGATTTAAAAGTATTCAAACTACAACAGATCCTCTGCAGGCAGTAAGCTTATTTCAATCCTTTGAACCAGATTTAATCCTTCTTGACCTTATGATGCCCAAACTTTCGGGATATGAAGTACTGGAACTGCTCAAACCACTAATTCCTCCAGATACCTATTGGCCTGTTCTTGTTCTTACAGCTGATATCTCGCCACATGCCAAACAACGAGCTTTAGCCAGCGGTGCAAGAGATTTTCTGGCTAAACCTTTCGACTTTGTTGAAGTATTCCTGCGCATCAGAAATTTACTCGAAACCCGTTATCTTTATCAGCAACTGGAGAATAAGAATAAAATTCTGGAAGAAAAAGTGTCCATGCTGATCAAAGTTATGAGCGGGTGGAATAAATAATTGCAACTACAAAGAGCTAAATGTAGGGAAGATACACTGTTTAATTCGTATAATTGCAGAAGAAATAACAAATCTACATGACCGAGACACTTTTGACAGAGCAAACAATGGGGAAAGCACTATTTAAAAATGCCCGTATTCTGATCGTGGACGATCAGCAACCTAACGTTGATTTGCTGGAAGGCTTTCTTGAAATGGAGGGTTATGAATTTGTTAAAAGCACAACAGATCCCAGGGATGTTTTTAGTTTATATGAGAGTTTTGACCCTGATCTTATCCTGCTCGATCTGGCCATGCCATATCTGACCGGGTTTGATGTTATGGACAAATTGAAACCTTATGTTGATGAAAACACTTTTCTACCCATTTTGGTCCTCTCTGCCAATATTACAGCAGAAGCCAAACAAAAAGCGTTATCTGAAGGTGCCAGTGACTTTCTGTCAAAGCCTTTTGATCTCACTGAGGTAGGACTTCGTATCAGCAATTTGCTATATGCCAGATCTCTTCATCTTCAACTGAAGAATCAAAATCTTCTTTTGGAAGAAAAAGTGAAGGAGAGGACGAGCGAACTCGAAAAATTGGCCATTGACCTTTTAGCAGCAAAGAACAGGGCAGAAGCAAGCGATCGGCTAAAGACCTCCTTTCTTCAGTCTATTTCGCATGAAATACGGACCCCGATGAATGGGATTTTGGGCTTCGCCAGATTATTGGCTACAGACAATATTAGTGATGATGAGAAACAGGAGTGCGTGGGCTTGATGGAAGTTTCTGCAGACCGCCTCATTAATACAATCACCGACTATGTCGATATCTCTTTAATTAATTCAGATAATCTTGAAGTTAGATACCAGGGTGTTCATCTGAATAAAATGATGATTGAAATTCAAAATAAATATGGCAAGCCTTTTAAAGATAAAGGATTGTCTTTAAATCTTTTACTTCCGGTTGAATACCCTGATATTAAAGTTGAAACTGACCCCGATTTACTGCGCACGGTCATTGGCCATATGCTGTCTAACGCACTAAAATTTACATTTAACGGTTCAATTGAAACCGGATTTAATATTCATGAGTCGGAGATAGAATTTTTTGTGAAAGATACCGGAATCGGGATCAAGGAAGATGCCCAAAAGCAAATATTTGACAAATTTGTTCAGATTGATGGTTCCAGTACCCGCTTTTTTGAAGGAAGTGGCTTAGGGCTCTCTATTTGCCAGGGAATTCTCAATAAACTGGGCGGTGAAATCAATTTGCAGTCTGTTCCGGGCGAAGGGTCTGCTTTCTATTTCACCCTTCCAATAAAACAGAATTCATTACAACAGGCAGAACAGGGCACCAAATGAGTTGGGTTACCCTAAAACCTATAACTTAATTTCTTAGCTACTCAAAATTATGGGGTTCTATGGAGGTTTTAAACCTCTTCTGATTATCTACTTCAAACCATTGTAATCAAAAATTTTTAGGCTATTTCCCCAACATCTTTTTTAGTGCAGTAAAATCAAAGGCGTTTACAATATCGGCCAGAGTTTTAACTGCTATTTTGTTCTGCATATCTCCAATAATTTGTATTGTAATAAATTGAGGAGTTCCCCGCGACATCTTTTTATTAAAATATCCGGGATTGGGCTGTATTAGTACTCTCCCAAAAGGATCATCATCTGTCGTAAATAAAAAGGATAAATAGTCGTTCGGATCCTGCTTTACGATTGCTGGCTGATCCAAATCTGAAGAAGCCAATTTTAACTTTGTTTCAATCGCTTCAGAAACTCTTTTATACTCTTGTTCAGTCTTTGTTATTCCCTTTTCGTACTTTTCCTTATTGTAGGGATACGTATTCTTTAAATATCTTTTTAATTTCTCAGGATCCGATTTGTATTCTGTCTCTAACTGTACCTTCACCAACTCATTCATTTTTAAGTTCTCCCGCAGACCAGCAAGGGCAAGAGGCAGATCTCTTGCCAATAATTGTTTCCGCTTCTCAAGGAAGGTTCTTTGACTTACATAAGCATATGGCAGCTGATCGTCGTTCGTGATTAGCCAAATGGTCGTTTTGCCATCAATCCCAAAGCCGAGATTAATATTCTTTTCTTTAAAAAAATAGTACCCATCTTTTTTTACCGGCATATCATCCATGCTGTGAAACCCTTTTGCTTCAGAAGCATCTTCGCCAAAAGTCTGGTATATTTCAGAATCAAACAGATTAATCCCGATCATCAATGAAGTGGATGATTCGTGGGCGATTTTCATATTGTTACCATCGCAATAAAAAGGAAGAAATTGAATATTATAACTGTATGTATTAGCCGGCATTTCAGGATACGGCTGGAAAAAGGCATTCCTGCAATTAGCTTCAACACCTAAGGGCGAATAGTGGGTTTTTATCATCGAATGTATCGATGCCAGAACGGCTCTTTCTTTAGCCAGATCGGATGCATTAATCCCGGAAACAGAGCCTCTGAGTCCATCTTTCCACATTCCGGGTTTTTGTGCAAGTGACCCCTCGTTGCAATCCTGAGCATGAGTTAAAAGGGTCAACAGTATAATAACTGTAAAAATGAGGGATATCTTTATCATATCTTAGAATGTTTATGTTAATAATTTACAAGTGAAACCCTGATGAACTCTCCTCCACTAAAAAAGATGAATTGGAACGCAGTAGAAATCTGCGAAGCAAATAAATCCATGGTTCCTTGAAGTTTGGCAAAAATAATATAGTTATTGCTCTCACTGCTTCAAGTAACTGGCAACTAGCGACTGGCAGATATTCGATGAAAGAAAGTAGCCATTTTCAGAACAAGATTAAGAATAAAAGTCAAAGAGCTGCAGGCATCCAAGCCAGCCGCTCCCGATACGTCTGGACTAAAAGCAAGCTGCAATTCAATAACCTTTTTACTGTTCGGAAAACTTCCGTACCTGTACAAATCGTAATATAACCCTAAATTTATTTAACAGGTTCAATGTCAAGTATCCTGAATGAATTGGGTTTAACCGGCCGTCTTCTCTCCGTACCAGGTAAATATTCTGCAACTGAAAGATAAATATGATGGGTGGTAGGATCAACTGTGATTGTTCTTGCCCCGGGTTGAGTTGCGAAATTTTCCAATACCGAATATTTATCGGCACTTAGCTGCTGAATGACAGTCATAGTTCCCTCTCCGTTTGACGAAAAAATACGTTTGGTCGTTGGGTCGAATGCAACTCCGTCGCATCCATCTCCAATCGGAACTGATGTAATCGTCTTTCCGGTTATCGCGTCAGAAACAATCATCATTTTATTGCTGCAAACCGAAAATAACCTGTTATTGGCGCGGTCAAACGCAAGACCTGAAGGCTCTTCCCCGGGTGCAATCGACCAGTTTTTCTCAACTTTCAGCGTACTTGTGTTGATAATTGTAAGGGAGCTTTTATCTTCGATGTTTACAAATATCCTTCCTTTGCCATCGGTCTGGGCAAACTCGGGCTTCCCAGAAAGCGGAATGGTTGCAACTACCTTCAGCGTATTGGCATCCAGCACTGTGGCGTTGCTGGTTCTGCCATTAAACGTATAGACTCTTTTCGAATACTTATCGTAAAGAATGGCATCCGGATTTTTTCCGGTTACATTTACCTTGGCTATAAGTTTGAAACTTCCGGGTTCAATTACCGAAACTGACGAATCTCTGCCACACGAAATAAATGCACGGTTCAGATCGTTCGCCACTGCTATGCCATGAACCCCTTCGGTCTTTGGAATCACTGCAATCTGTTCACCTTTTTTTAAGTCAACAACATTGACCTGCGTGCCATGTGAAGCATAGAGCAAGTGATTGATCTCGTCAACTGAGAGATAATCCCAGCCACCATCACCGGTTAGCTGAATGGTTTTTGCTATCCTGTATGAGGACTTCTGCGCCTGAACATTGAAATTTAGAAAGCAAACCATAACAAGAATACCGACTGATACTTCCAAAAGATTTTTCATAATAATATTCTGATTCTATGTAAATTAATATGCGTTAAATTCAATCCCAATCCAAATTTTTATTTAGTATAATATACACTCTGAATTGCCAACATTTATATTCCTCAGAGTCTAATAACCTACAGTCTAATAACCTACAGTCTAATAACCTACAGCCTAATGTCTATTTCCCTTTATTCCCGTTTATCATTCCCGACACAATTCCTTTTGAGTGAGTAATATCGGCCAAAATTACGCCGCACAGATGGAGAAAAACAAAACCATACATGAGATACTGACAAAAGCTATGAATCTGTTTAATAAGGCGGTGATTATGATCCAGGAATGCAACATCACGACCAAAGGCTATGCCAAGCCCGGTTAGCACTATGACTAACAGCAAAACATAAAACAAGTAATATCCTCTCTTAACGGTCAGGTAGTGTTTTTTTAATTTTACATCTTCGGATGTACCCCCAGGACTCAAAACTTTTTTCAGCCGAACCCTCATTTTTTCATCCCCGGGCAAAGTCAACTCAATAATTATTCTCGAGAGGAGCAAAAATGCAAGCGCAAATCCAACTAACTTGTGAAAATCCCACATCTTGTCGTCAAACGAATGAGAAACAGCGAAGGCTTGATCATCTGTAATGTTAACACCCTTACTCGCTAATCGTTCCTGAACCAGTTTGATATTTTGTCTTGGCTGGAGTGCTGTTGATGCTATTAAGACTGTGGTAATCAAGGTTGCGATGGTGATAAATGTAAGCCAGTGCCAGATACGGATTAAGGCTGAATGTCTTTGAAGAAAAGGGGAGAGCCCGGTAGCTGCAGAAGTTTTGATTTGATTCATTATGTTTTCATTAAGGTAATTAAAAGAGCTGTCGCAACACTTTTTTTCAGCGATGAATATCTCAAGTTCAAAACTGATAATTAGTGTATCAAAAATAGCACAATTAACCTATTTAATACAGTATTCAAAAAGTTATTCGCTTACGCCGATTTTTTGTTTAAATCGCTTTATGAATAACAATTATTGACCCTTTAGCGATTATTAATTTTTCCTTAATTTTATTCCCTGAAGCTAATCCTCTCGTTCCGGGTTGTATTTATTGATTAACTTTACGTCGCTTTTTAAGACAGTAAATTTACAGTGTTCATCCATAATGTTATAACAATGATTAAAAGTGTTTTTCAGATTGAACGTTCAAAGTATGCCCCAAAGATGCCTAAGGCACTTGCTGGGGCGGTAAAAGTTGTTGAGGGTGGGAAAACCAATTCTGTTGCCGATCAGGAAGATATTAAGAAATTCTTTCCGGGAACCTACGGAATGCCGATTATAACCTTTGAAGGGACTTCCGAAGCATTATCATTTCCTGCACTCAATGTTGGTGTTATTTTATCAGGAGGACAGGCTCCAGGCGGGCATAATGTAATTTCCGGTCTGTTTGACGGATTGAAGAAACTGAATCCTTCGAATAAATTATTCGGTTTTCTGGGTGGCCCAGCTGGTCTTGTTGATCATAAATACCTGGAACTCACTTCCGAAATTATAGACGAATATCGCAATACTGGTGGCTTTGATATTATCGGTTCGGGACGTACCAAACTCGAAGAGACTGTCCAATTTGACAAAGGCATTGATATCTGCAACAAATTAGGAATTAAAGCAATCGTGGTAGTTGGCGGAGATGATTCCAATACAAATGCATGTGTTTTGGCAGAATATTATCTGCAGAAAAATGCTGGAATACAGGTTATCGGATGTCCCAAAACTATTGATGGCGACCTTAAGAATGAGATGATCGAGGCCTCTTTTGGTTTTGATACAGCGTGCAAGACTTATTCGGAACTTATTGGAAATATTATGCGTGACGCAAATTCCGCAAAAAAATACTGGCACTTTATTAAGCTGATGGGGCGCTCTGCTTCCCATATAGGCCTGGAGTGCGCCCTTCAGTCGCGACCAAATGTATGTCTGATCTCAGAGGAAGTTGCCGAGAAAAAACTTACACTTGAGCAGATTGTTAATGATATTACCGACATCGTGGTTAAACGGGCCCAAAATGGTGAAACATTTGGAGTAGCACTGATTCCCGAAGGATTGGTGGAGTTTATTCCCGAGATGAAGATATTAATCGATGAGTTGAATGACCTTTTGGCTGAAGGACACGCTACGGCTGAAAAATTTCAGAGCTTAATTACCAATACAGAGCGGCGTGATTTTGTGATTGATCAGTTGTCAACCACCTCATCCAAGGTTTATGCATCTTTGCCAAATGGCATTGCCCGTCAGCTGACTCTCGACCGTGACCCTCACGGTAATGTTCAGGTTTCGCGAATTGAAACAGAACGTCTTCTGATTGAGATGGTGGAAAATCGCCTTGCCGTTTTAAGAAGAAACGGATTAAAAATCAGCTTTTCTGCCCAAAATCACTTCTTTGGTTATGAGGGTCGTTGCGCCGCCCCATCCAACTTTGATTCTGATTATTGCTATTCCCTTGGTTTTGTAGCCTCACTTCTGATTGCAAACGGCAAAACCGGTTACTTGTCCTCTATCCGTAACACAACAGCTCCTGCAGCCGAATGGATTCCTGGCGGAGTTCCAATCACAATGATGATGAATATGGAGAGACGTCATGGAGAAATGAAGCCGGTAATCCAAAAGGCATTGGTTCTGCTTGATGGCGCTCCATTTAAAGCATTTGCTGAAAAAAGGGAAGAATGGGCGATCAAAACATCGTTTGTATATCCCGGACCTATTCAATACTGGGGACCATCAACTGTGTGCGATGCCACTACCAGAACGTTACAACTCGAAAGAACAAAATAAATATTTCCTGAGCTTAACCGCGACTGAATAATTTTTAATCAATACAAAGACCCCGGGAGACCGGGGTTTTTCTTTCGGGTGAGGTGGTTTTCATCCGCCTTTTCCTTTCGGGTAAGGCGGTTTTCAACCGCCATTACCTTTTGGGCCAGACGATTTTTAATCGCTTAATCTATAGCTTATTGATGAATAAAATGGCGAATGAAAACCGCCTGACCCATAGGCAAAAGCGATTAAAAATCGATTGTCCTGATCGCTTAACCCAATCCTGCAACCCTTACTGATTTATCAGATTTACAGTATGACAGGCCACCAATGCCGCGGTTTCAGTCCGTAACCTGGCTTCACCAAGCGACACCGCAATAAACCCTGCCGCGAGGGCAAGGTCAACCTCTTCGATAGAAAAATCCCCTTCGGGCCCGATCAGAATCAGCACATCGCCGCCCTTTGCTACAGCATCACGAAGCAGCACTTTCTCACCTTCATTGCAATGGGCAATAAAACGCTGTCCCACAAAGGGCATTTTTACAACATTCTTAAATGATTGTGGTGGTTGAAGTTGTGGAAGGTAGGCTTTGATTGATTGCTTGATAGCCGATATCATCACCTTTTCGAGTCTTTCAGCCTTTATCTCTTTCCGCTCCGAATAGCGACCGATTACCGGAATTACAGTATCTATACCGATTTCAGTCGCTTTCTCAAGAAACCACTCATAACGATCAATATTCTTTGTGGGGGAGACGGCCATACTGAGCTGAAATTCCCGTTTCCCGAAATCTAATTTCTTATCCACGATCCTGAGTTCGCATGCCTTGGGATGGGCTGTTGTTATAATTGCCTCACTAAACGTTCCCTTCCCATCAACCAGGTGAAGAGTATCCCCCTCTGTGAGCCGAAGCACCCTTACACAATGTTTCGATTCTTCTTCACTAAGTCGGTAGGTATCCTCTTTCAAATCAGGAGTGTAAAAAAGATGCATATTGTGAGTTTAGGATTATCAATTTAACGGCGAAGATAGTAAGGTTTTAAAAGATTTACCCGTTTTCGGGAAAGGTTAATTTAAAGTCAAATCAATCCAATGGCTATTTGAATTTTTCGAACTAATTTTTAAATAGTTCGAAACATGCTGAATAACATGCATTTAAAATTGAACTTCGATTTTTTTTAATTTAATTTTTTTAATTTTGTTTGCACTTAGCTTTTTTTGCAGAGTTAAAACCAGCAGGAAAACTTAATCTAACAAAAATCAAGCCCATCATTTAACGTATTTTAAAAGATAATGAGAGATCGGAAGAGCGTCGTGTAGGGAAAGAGTG
>CAIOOC010000691.1 GCA_903859795.1 uncultured Bacteroidia bacterium | reverse complement strand
TGAAAACCCGACTCAATGATTCTGAATACGTTTCCCCATAAGATGAAATATATTTATTTAATTCTAGATATTTGTAAGAACCATCAGATAGTAAGATTGGATCACCGAACTGATAGTGAAAATTTCTAATTGGTGGTTCAAGTGCTTCTTTAGAAAATATGATTGATGCCTTTTTTAATCCATCACTAAGATTTTCAATTGACAAAGTAAAAGTACCTTCATAAGTTGGCTTCAAGCCTTCAACGGAAATATAAAGAAACCGAATATCACTTCCAATTTTTTTCTTAATTTCAGAAGCCAACATTCTAGCTGTTTCCTTTGGACAAATCTTTGGTGATGTTAAAAACGTAACAACTTTCCTACCTGAATCATTAATCTTTGTTGCCAATGCATTCGATAACAAATTCAATTTTATAAGATTTGCCTCATTATCTGCAAATGGGGCATCTCTTCCCCATTTATTCAGGTCATCTACTTCCTCCAAATGCCCTATGAATAACATTGTCCTTTTTGTCTTTATTTCCATTAAATCAATTGTTTATGTTGTTGAAATAAATTCATCTATAGGCAAAAAGATTTTGCTCATATCTTTATTGAAAATATAAACACCTTCAGATCCAATAATTTTAATTTTTTTATTTTTTACTAAAAGAGCTGTTCCTTCAGGTATTGCTATGACTGGATTATTGTGTTTTTTAAAGTAGTTTAATAGTTTAAGTTCATCACCTTTATTGTAATGGGTTAATAATGAAAAATTGGCAATTAGAGAGAACCCTTGTTCTATATTATAGTTCTTTTGGTTGTTTACTTCTATATATTCATCATCAATGTATGTCGATATATTTTCACCCATTATTACAGCTCTAGCACTTGTTCCATACACTACGCCACCCTCATCTAAAAAATGTTTTAATTTTAAATTAAATCCACTATCAATAATTAGCTTTAGTAATTTATACGAATTTCCACCTCCAAAATAAAGCGCAATATTTTTATTGATAGAAATTACTTTTTGCAAATCAAGAATTAAAGAGATGTTAATTCTTTCAGCACTTAAACTATTAAGTTTATTAAAAAGCCAATTAACACTGTTTTTATAGTCTTTAATTTGACCTGTTTTGGCTATTGGAATTAAGCAGACTTGGTTGACTTTTAGATGTTCCAAAAAAATGGAATCAACAATTTCTGTAGCTTTGGCGTTTCCACCACCTGAAATAATCAATGTACCGTTCATTGTATTCTTGAGACAAATTCAATAAATTCCTTCATTACTTGTTTCGTAATTCTTCCGACTTCCCCGCTTCCAATTATGTTGTCTTCTATCTTCACAACTGGAATTACCCCCTTCCCACAACTAGTAATAAATACCTCATCAGCAGATAATAGAAAATCTAAATTAAAATTAAACTCCTTTATATTGATTTTATCTTTAAGATCGACTATTAATACTTCTCGTGTTATACCAAGTAATATATTATCTTTTGGAGTATAAATCTCTCCATTTTTAACAGCGAAAATATTGCAATTTGACCCTTCATATACTTGTTCTTCGGAATAATATATTGTTTCATAAATATTTAATATTTTCTTTTGTTTTAAAACCCTTATGCCTTCAATATAATTGGTACTCTTAGCTTTAGGCATATATCTTACAAATTTTGCAAGACCCATGTTGACACCAGTTTCATAATAACCCTGTTGCTTTGGTTTATATACGTCTATGATGAGAATAAAAGTTGGCTCTGAATTTTGCGACATTGAATCAGAGACTCCACCGGATAAGTATATTTTCAATATTTTTTCATTGCCATCATCATTTAGTTTTAATAACTGAAACACAATTTCTTTAATTTGTTCAAAGTTATAACTATGTTCTAGTCCTATTAATCCTGCTGATATAAGTAATCTTTCAATGTAATTACTAAGCTTGAACGGTTGACCATTATAGGTTCTTAGGTATTCAAAGACAGAATATCCTCTAGTAAAACCTATATCTCTAGGAGAAATTAGCAGTTCGGTATCATTTATAATTTCCCCGTTTAAGTATTGGAAATAATTATTTTTAGCCATATGTTTAATTTTAGCGTAATTTTAATTCTTTTGAGTTAAATATTAGTCTGATATAATTGTCACAATGGTAATGACATCCAGAATTCTGAATCGCGGAAATCTATGAATCGAAATCCATAGTCTTTATGAAAAACAAATTCATAATAGTTATATTAAAATTGGGCCAATGTATTGACGCATGACCTTCCTTCGATTACACATACTATTTAAGAAAACACAACCGGTTACGTTTATTGGCTAAATTTGTTAACTAAAAACAAATGGATAGGTTTATTTCAACTGTGGCCTTCTCTGGACAAAAGAGTACGGTTATAAAGTCGGCAACATTTGTTTAATCACAAGTTAAATTTAAATCATTTATTATCTGAATTATCATAGGCATTTTCGATTGGAATGGTATCGAATATAAAAGGCAATGATAATGAATTATTAATTTGTAACCGGCCAATGCACTTAAAATTCGGCAATGTTAAAACATCCTCTCTTGTAAGGTAAGGTGCAAAATATGGCATGATATAATCAACATCATTAATGCCAGGTCTAAAGAAAATCGTACTTCCGACATTTCCTAGAACCGATTGTCTCATTGATTCACTTAACTGCCCGAGAGTTTGATTCGCCAATATAAGGCTAAGTCGGTATTTTCTGGCTTCTGACATAGCGTACATCACAGATTGGGATGCAAAATTCTGAAATTCATCTATAAAAAGGGTGAAGTCCTTCCGGTGCTCTTCAAAAATATTTTCACGGGAAAATGCCGCATTTATAATTCGTGATAAGATCACAGTTCCCAAAATATTGACCCCAATCTTCCCAATCTTTCCTTTTGAAAGAGAAACCAATAAGATTTGATCGTTGTCAATAATTTCCCTGAAATCAATATTGCTTTTCCTCGCGATTACAATTGGCTTGACATATTCGTTAATAAGCAATTGGTTAAGTTTACTGGTTATATAAGGGGCAAAGTTCGCAAGGGACCAATCACCACTGAGCCTCATAGCAGTTTCTCTCCAAAAATCCACAACATCTCTGTCCTTGCATTTTTCAAGTAGATTGGATCTGAATTCCGCATTTTGAAATATTCTAGATACATGTCCAATGGATCCTATATGATCCGGGTCATCCATTAACAAGAGTAAGGCATTTTTCATATATAACTCAAACATGGGACCCATAGTTAAATTCACATCATATTCTTGACGAAAAAAGTTAAATAATTCGTCAATCAAAAAACTCTTTTCTTGTGGATTATCTCTATTATATTCAAGCAGATTAATCCTGATAGTATTGGCAGGATCACCTGGTTCAAAAAGAATAACATCCTTCAGCCGCTCCTCTGGAAGATTTTCGAGGATTTTTAGATATAAATCGCCGTGTGGATCAATAACACAAACTCCTTTACCTGATTTAATTCTATCCATAATCATTGAATAAAGAACCGTGGTCTTGCCAGTACCTGTTTGTCCGAGGAGATAAAGATGTTTTCTTAAATCTTCCACTCCTAATCGTATCTGAATTTCGTCATTCCCAATATTCTTTATTCCAGCAACTACCCCGGCTTTGCTAATATTAGGAGGCATATAGCCAAAGACTGGTTTAAATAATCTGATGCCTGGCATCGAATGTGAAAATGGGTAAGGAAACTTGAATATATTACAAATATTACTTAAAGAATATAGCGAATTCCATTTTCGTTGTTTATTAGTATAATCTTTATCTTTCGTTATAGTCAATTGATTATAATTAACTTGAGATGTTCTAACACGTGTGGCACTCTCAAAAAATGCAGTTGAAATAGCGGACAACAAATTTTCACCAATATTATTTGATTCCTGTGATTCAAAAACCTCCACATTAAAACATTTTGTCGGAGTATTAAGGTAGGCTGCAACCGTTTGTGAAACTTTCTCCTTTTCATTTTCGGCATAGTGATGAAAATTTAAGCTGTTGATATTTAGCCCTTTGATATACCTGACTTCATCATTACCCAATTGTAATGGAACTAATACGATTTCAATCATGGTTTTTGTTTTCTGGCACACAAGATGTTCACAGAAATTATCCAATTTAATATCCGGCCTTAGTAAGGGGGGAAGCGTCACTTTCATTTCTTCCCTAACACCGCTGCTGGTTACGAATCCGATTTGCCTCAATGGAGATTGTGTATAATCGAAAAATTCTGGGGTAAACTGAATTGCACTTTGAGAAACAAATGGAAATAAAACACGATTTAAATCGTCCTCATCAGTTATAGGTGAAAAGTAATAAACTGTTTTGCTAAACTCCTTTTTAGCCTTCATTATTAAGTCAAACTCACGTTGTATTTCTTTAATTTTAAAAATTGACTCTCCGTTTAAAGGCGTATCAAATTCAGTAACCAATATAGTATCAATATACCTTTTAGCTGGGTCATAAATATAACGAAGCCTTAAGGTGATGCCGGAATTATAAAACGTGAGTGTATTCAGAAAATTAAAATGCCAGTCAGAAGCCATCTGGCAAAGTTGGTCCGATTGAAACTTATTTTCAAATGACGCACAACATACGGCATCCATTCGATATGCAAAATATCCTTTTGAGATTCTGAAATTTTGTGTTGTGAAATAGAAAAAAGGAGTTTTTGAAGGTGTTTCCGGTTCAGTTTTAGATGAGATTGTATGATTCTTTCGTTGAATGGATAGATTAATTGCATTCTCAATTTGCATGAATAACAGACTGGGGCTTATATTTAGTTTTGAAAAATTATCATCTGATCCCCATTTATTAAGCTTTGTAACAAGTTTTCCATCCTCATCCGTATTAAGAATAATTATAGGGATACAATTATTAATCGCCTTGATCATCGAGAACTCTTCCGCCTCAGGCATGTCACCTTCAATATTGGAAAGAACGACAATAACCGCCTCAATTAGGCCAGGAGAATTCTTAAGCTTCTCCAAACCTTCGAATAAATTTGAAATATTTATTATATTAAAATCATATTCCAAAGCCGTTTTTTTAAGAAAAGGTGGCAGTTTCGAAAATTGATTGTCAATCATCAGTATTTCGCGCATATTGTATTTATTTATTGTCAAGTTGGGCAATTATGTCAAAATAAGTATAACTCTTTAGGAGCAAATGTCTCAAGGCACTTTCACACGAATGTTAATTACATCCCGAAACTCCGATCTTAGGTTTGTATTAATCTACCCATTTGGACTTTTGTTATATGACTGAAATTTAATGTTCACAAAAACATCTTTCCGTTTTACAGTAGCATTCGCCCAGCAAAAATGGTATTTCCTAGGCAAAACAGCGCTCGGATGACCCGCTTTGGCTATTGCCATTTACCACCATGCTTAGGGCATACTTGGCCACTACCTTTGCAAACCGGGCAGGTATCATGATGGACTCTTCCTTTACCGCCACAATGTGCGCATGCTCTGAGTCTTGAACCACATAAGTGGCAATGTTCTCTTTTTGTCGTATTCATCTGAATTAATTTAAAAGTTAATTTATTGAACTAAATTTGATAAGTTCCTGTACCCGCTACGCTCTACTTTATTAATATTGGAAATACATTATTTAGGGCTGTGCATTTGGCCAATTTCTAGCAATCTTAAATATTACTGAAGCATTTGTAAATATTGGCGTAATGGAAAGTCATCCGTAACCAGGGCTGATATTGTTTGTCCGTTATAATTGAACATTACTTTGTACTTTGCCTTGACATCCACGATTTCATTAGTGCTGTAAGGTTTAGTGGAAAAAAGTAAAATTGCACATTTACCATCTGTCACTTCTGCAACCTGGAATGAGAAGATACCTGAACATTGTATTACCTTCAATTTATTCAAGTGAACAATTGAATTGGCATATTCAGATTGCTTCTTAAACAGGTCGCATATTTTTATTTCCGGCTTGAATAGGTAGTCGAACGAAATATAATCGCAACATGATAATAAAAAGCACAAAATAAAATATTGCAATATCCTTTTCATAACTCTAATTTTAAGATCCGTGCAAAGTCTGATCCTTAATCTTTTTGCAATTGCTTGCTTAGTTTCTGCCTGAGATATAATCGACAAGTTCATATCTGATGTCATATCCATATCCTTTCAATTCTGCACCGCTTTCGCTGAAATAATTCTGCCAGAATAGCTTACAATTCTGAATCTGCTTATTGGCATTACCTACAGTATCTGTTGAAGTAGCACCAAAAACAAGAACTTTACATCCGGAAAGATTCGGAATCTGTTTAAGTTCTCGAAACTTCTGAAATTTTTGATTGATTTGTTCAGGAGTATATCTCCCGAATAAAGTAAAATCCAGCGATTTGTTCCTATTTTCATTAACCATATCCGACAAGATAACGATGCAATTCTCGTATTCGAAGTTTTTATTTCCAACTACGCTATTAAAGATTTTATCACTTTGATCCTTATAGCTTTTCTCATGGGCAACCAATTTTGAAGCTTCGTTTAGCGCCACTGTGATATCTGTAAAGGACCCACAATCATAACGTTCTGCCCTTTTTGAAAGAATTGCACGTCGTAATTTGAACTGTATTGAATCAGCTAGAAATTTCCTTAATCTCGCATTTGTAAGCGCTCCTTCATTATTTTTGCCATCCGATTGGTTGGTAAATTCAAATTCTGCCAGATCAAGGTTGAATACTCTCTCAGCTTTTGTCAAACTGCACTCATCAATAAATTGAACTGTAATTCGGTCATACCTACCCATGTTCATCACAATAAATCTTTGGATTATTAGTATGTAATTTTCAATGGTAGTTTCAGTGATAGTTCTCGAATTATCGATCTCAATTATGAAATTATGCCGTATAGTTGAAGTGCAACTGCTCATGACGAGCAGTGCACCTAACATAAATGAGTAAATTATTGTCTTTTTCATTGTTGCTGAATTCTAACTGTTCTGAAATCAAATAGATTATTAACTTTCGGGTCGTTTGGATGCTGCTGAAGCGCAGGAATAATGTAATCTGGGACAAGGGCCTTATCCTGAAGTGCCTCTTTGCGATACCTGTTGATCGCTTCTGTAAAGAAACTATCCTGACAAGCAGAGAAATGTCCTTCCAGGTTTTCACGGGGTATACTGTGCTTTTGGTTCCAGTTCTCCTTATAGACTTTAAATTCCTGAAGTAATGCCCAGTACCCTTCACATTTCTTCTTAAAATGGTTTTCCATT
This sequence comes from uncultured Bacteroidia bacterium, assembly GCA_903859795.1. GTDB lineage: Bacteria > Bacteroidota > Bacteroidia > Bacteroidales > Prolixibacteraceae > JAAFHB01. Next base: position 4,427 of record CAIOOC010000691.1, on the reverse strand, counting down.
CTTTGCAGATTTGTCTTAATTTCATTGGCCTTCATCGCCATCTGCTTTTTCAGGTTGGCGATGCAAATAGTATTTTTGTACGGACTGATGAATCGCCTCTTTTCGTAGGCATAGTAGCCTGCAATAATTGGAATAAGCATACCCGCGATGATCATGGTCTTGCCTACTATGCCTGACCCTTCTCCTCCTTCTATCTGAATGCTTCTGACCTTGCAGATATAATAGGTAAATGCTTCAAAACCAACAGCCATAATTAATAAGGAAATTAGGGTGCCCCAATGCCGCGGCTCTTTGTGTTCACCCTTATAAGGGTTCTGATAAAGAAGGTGAAAAAAGAAATTTTCGAAAAGCACTACAGCTACCCAGGTAATTAGGATTGCAAATAAGGTTTGAGCTGTAATTGCAAGCCATCCATCGAAATTGAACAATGCTTTCGCAGCAAAGAAGTTGAAAAAGGCTTCCCCAATGATACAGATCCATAGTATAATACTATAGGTACGGATTTTACCTTTGAAAGCAGGAAATTCATCTGCATCAATAGTTGGAAAGGTTTCTCTCGTATCAAGCTGGACTTTAAGTTCCTTGATCTTTTCCGCAAGCTGCTCATTGCGCTTCTTAAGCTTTTCGGCAAGTTTAAGAGTGGATAGCAGAAGCCACGCTATCGCTTGTTCTGCGAATCCTTTGATGCCCTCCTGGTTGTTAAACCATTGGCGAAACCGCATTAAAAAATATCTGTATCTCATGACTTTGGTGTTTTTTTTAGTGATTTTTTATCTTTATTTACTCATGCCTTCTGCTCAGAGCAATGTTAATCAACGTCTGTAAGGGGCAGCTGTATAATTATTTGATCGGGGGATAATTCAGTTTAGAGCATTGCAATCTTCAAGGATCGGCCTGGTAGCTCTTATGTTGCATTTACAGTTGGCGGTCTTGCCCCGTGAACCGAATCGTTCAAATGGCAATCAAATTGTACCCGAGCACCGAAAGGGTAATTTATTCTTCCGCATTCTTTGACCCCAATATTTTGGTTACCTTTGGCAAGATGCAGAACTGTCAAGCCCATATGCAGAGATGTCTTCTTAAAACCAGACTCCTTTGTATTTTGGGTTTTCGTATCCGTTCCAATTAATAAGGCAATGATCATTACCATCAGGACGAAAAAGGCGAAGAAATTTTCCATGGATTGATTTACTTCATGTGTAATTGCGAAAAGTTTGTGTTTCATAATTTTGTAATTACAGTTAATAAATGGTTAAAGTATATTTCCAATTATATTGCCTTAAATCTTACGTTCAAATATGATACAAGAATAGGCACAAAATATTCTCAAAAAGTTTAGATAATGGGGGTTGATTGGGGTTGAATTTATTGATAGTAAAATATTTTTTTAGCAAATATTAAAATCTGTTGCAATCTAAGTATCTTAATCATTTTGACTTATAGAATCAGAGCCATCATTAGGGGTGAAGGATTTGCATTGTTTTCAAGGAAGGTACCTTCTGTATTCTATGACCTTGGTGCAAAAATCAAACAGGAGTCAACTTATTTCTTGCACCATTCAAAAGTTGTTATTAATGAAAAATGCATTCCCCTAAGTATATAATTTATGTCCAAATCAGCGCTACAACAGCTTATGGCGGATTAACTCTGTTTGCCGGATTGGCAAACATAATTTATATGGAAAATTATTTGGATTCACTTGTATAATTCTACAATTATGATTGACTACAAATCTTTCCTGTTTCTCGACATTGACGGAGTCTTGGCAACGGGAAAATCAGCTAAACCCGATAAAAGTAATTGGTTCGATAACCACGCATATCCTTTCGACCCTGAATGCGTGAATGTGTTGAATTACATCCTCGGGATAACGAATGCCAAAATGATCATTACTTCCGACTGGCGTTTTTTGTATGAACTTGACGAAATGTGTGATATTTTTAAATTTAACAAGATAATAAAATCTCCAAAAGGTTATACTCCAATGCTTATTGAAAGGAATGATGAAATAACTGATTTTGTGAGCCGTAAGCGAATATCTAAATTCGTAATAATCGACGATTTAAATCTCGATTGTTATAAATCTCGGCTTATTGTAACCATTCCTGATCAAGGGTTGCAAATGTTCCATGCAGATAAAATCTTTAAACTTTTGGAATAAGATAAAGCTGAATGCGAGTAATTTGTCCATATTGGGAAGCTCGTATTGAGATTCTCCGATTACCTGTCTAGTTAAGTTAACATGGTGTAGATTTGCAATAATGAACATAAATCCTGAAATGAAAATAAAAGTCACCATCCAAGATATTTTGGAAGAACATGAGTTGGAGTTATTCGGAATAAGAGAATCCATTGATGGTGCTCCTGTAAATTCCTCCCTGAAAATATCTGAATTCCTTTGCGAAAGTGGAATTTATGAAGCCACTGGATATAAGGAAATTCAGGATAGATATCGGGGCAAATTAAAAGATAGGGATAAGGAATGATTATCACCTTGAAATATTGACTTTCACTAAGCAATATTACCGTAAATATATTGATGATTATTTGGACAGCCAAATCCCAAAAGAAAATGAATAAATTGAAAAAAGGTTTCGCAGCTTAAGTCTATGTTTATTAATAATATATTTATGTTGCAAGGTCAGTAGGAGAGCCTTAGAGAATTGCTTTTTTTTTAAGCTATTTCTTCAAATTCCTAATCAAGGCTACAATTCTGGAATAAATCTGACCATCAGTGAAATTGGAAATTTTACAATAATTCAACAATTCATTCAGCTGTGTGGCAGATGGCAAAAAGAAGTTGTTACTCATGACATCAAGAATTCTAATGCATATTTCTTTGTTTTTATTCTTGATGTTAAATCTCAAGTCATCCATTAACAAAAAGGATAATAAATGTTTAGGTGTATTGGCTCGAATATTATCAAAATCATTTACGCTTTGGTATTTAGCTTTGGTTTCTGGATTGATGTCATTTCTTCTAAGCACTAATATAGAGGCATCATCATTTTGATAATCAACATATAAACGAAATATTTTATCAGCCTCCCTGCTGATTTCGGATGTTTGAATAAGCTGCAGCATGTCACTTTTAAATGAAGGCAAAATATTATAAAAGCCATCAGATGCTAAGATTAAAGCCTCACCAAAACTCAATGTATTTATATCGACCTTAATATATGCATTTCCTGTGCCTAATGCGTTTGTGACTCCTGTTCTAACGATCGTAGATCCATGTGAGGACAGTAATTTCCCGGATTTATCACGCATAATGACATCCTTAGTTTGATCTTCGGTTATTTGCTGAAGATCCCCATTTGAACATTTATAAATCCGGGTATCTCCAATATTTATAAAGTGGAAGGAATCATTTTTAGGGCTCCATACGATCGCCGAAAAGACCGTTAACATTCCTTTGCAATTTTCTTCGGTATGGTGAGCGATTTCAAAATCTACCTGGGTACAGATTTTTCTTATATCATCCGATGTGTAATTCTCTACAAGCTGTTCCTTGCAAAATTGAATAAATAACTTGCAGGCAGTTTGCGAAGCAAGCCAGTCACAATTTTTGGAACCTACTCCATCAGCGAGGGCGAGAACTAACAGATTATTATCCAAAATAATATAGTCATAAAAATCTCCATTTTTATGTTTCTCCGGATCTTTTATGGATTTACCGAATATTTCAAAATTGTTGGTCATAGGCTATGAAATTTAACAGGTTAAGCTAATATAGGAAGAATTGCTGATTGTTGAAGTTATAAAGTATAATGGCCAGACAAATATTCAGTTTCCGCCAAGGATATTCATGGTATTGTTGTGGAATTCATATTATTGAATACAGGACGTTTATAAATATACCCTACAAATGGATACAATGGGTCAATCAATTTAGACGGCGAGTACAATATGGTACGGTTTTTTTTGAAGAAAAAAAGACTTTGGACTATGATAAAATCAAATGTAAGCATTTAGTGAACCCCGTCTTTTTCTCATGATAAAATTCAGTACACTTTCAAAGTTATTCTATTATGTTCAGAGAACTTTGAGATACATTGGGAAAATGCAGGTAATTTTACTACTAATTTATGAGATAGTTCATTCAGGATGTAGGATTTTTAATATCCCCAAATCAAATCCGGTGCGTTCCCTGCTATTTGCTTTGCTAAATTGACACAATTACCTTTCCTAGGGGAAGAACCTCTTAAAACCTATCAAAAATACAAACAATTACTTGGGAAATGTGGACCCAAAACCGATAATTATGGGAAAGTGGATAATCCGGACCGGAATATCCAGAAAGTGCAGAATATCGCATTTTTTTCAACTATTAAGCACAAAATTGGAAATCCAGTATTTTGCTTCAAATTTTGTCAATATTGACAAATTAGAGAATATAAGTTGTGAATATCCCTGGATGCGCCGAC
>CAIOOC010000690.1 GCA_903859795.1 uncultured Bacteroidia bacterium | reverse complement strand
ATAGTTATACAGGAAAATTGAGTACCTGAGTAGTTCCCTAATTTACCATCCTGGGCGTTGGCACTACAGGCTCTTTAGGGATTGGTCTCCCTTTGATCTTACGAATTGCAAACCAGCCGTCGAGGTAACTCTGATCGTCGATCATCCCTTCGAATCCATCATCAAGCTTATCGAGAAGGATACGGGCTTCTTTAGTCAGCTCTTCAATTGAACGAACAGCACTTTTGCGGTCGTTTGTGACTACGCCGATTTGAGGTTGCATATTTTCCATAACAGCAAGATCTTCCGAAAGGCTTTTAAGTTCATCAGCTGTAACATCATACGCGGAAACTCTTTCCAGACATTCATATCCGCGCTTAATAATTTTGCCGCAACTGACCAGGGCTTCCTTTTCGCTGGACTTCATAAAGGTCGATTCAGCAATGTCAACGTCATTAAGTAATACCTCGTCACCGGCATTTTTGGCATAAAGTGAAAGTTTACGTCCCAGTCGATAGACATTATGGATAAATTTACTCCGCATCTGGTTCTTTTGAGTAACATGTCCTCCCGGATCACTGGAATCCTGGTCGATAAACGCATTTTCCAGACTATGCTCATTTTTTTCAAGGTCGTTTACCACTGCGGCAAGCACTGCCTTTTCAATCCAATAGCTTTCATTCTTGTGAATGTAGGAAATTGATTCTTTCTCCATTTCCAAAAAAGTTTTTGTTTTTTGTTTCATAATCTTAATTTTTAAATATTAAACAAAGATTCTCTGAATATACGAAAATAAAATGATGAATGGGTGGGGCGATTTCTAATCGCCCGCATGAATCACTTCTACGCGATTAGAAATCGCGGGACCCATTGGGTGAGGCGATTTGCAATCGCCTGCATCAACACTACGAGAAGTCACAATCTTACTACGAGAAATCACATCCTCACTACGAGAAGTCACAATCTTACTACGAGAAATCACATCCTCACTACAAGGAGTCACATCCTTACTACGAAGAGTCAAGACTTCACTTTAATGAGTCACAACCTCACTTCAAGTTGATGCATGAATGCTACGAATTGCAAATTGGGTACTACGAACAGACCAAAGTAAAAAACGCACCGATTACGTGCTACTACGACCTGACTACGTGCTGCTACAATCTGTCAGAACAGGAAAACTTAATGATGTACTTCAGTCTGAACCTGCAAGATTGAATGGAAATTTTTATTCCATCCATTTATGACTGACTTGTTTGCGGATTTGGAATCGCAATTAAGAAATAAATGATAACCAAAACGGTTAACGCAAATGGGATAATGAATGCTGTATTTGCACCAAACCTAAACCAAATCACTCCTGTCAACAAACTTGCAAGCAAAGTGCAAATTAAGTTCGAATCCTGAGTATTGCCAAATGATTTTATGTTTAGGAGTAGATCCCTGACTCTATAATGAACTGCAACATAATAGCCACTTCTCCATTCAGTTCCGAGGCTATTTGTTTTAATTCGGTTGTGGTAGTATTCTGTGTAATTTTCAATATGACTAAATCTTTGCCCAACGAATATTCCGTTATCGTGGCGATAACCTCTTCCAGATAGCTATTAATTGTGACACTACTCAATTAGTGTCGACCTGTCATTTTTAAAGTTATTTATTTCCTTAATATAATCCAAGGCTTGAGTAGCTGAATAAAACCCGACTCCTTGCATGAGATCACGAACCAGTTTTTTATTTAAATTCTTATAATTTATATTTCTGAATAGCCATATAGCTAACCAGGTAGTTAGTCCCGTAACAAATATTTGAACAATCCAGAAAATAATATTCCCATGCATAATCAACTCATAATTCAGATACCAGGTTGAATAAAATGGTAATTGCAACCATGAGATACGAACTGAATCAATAATAGATAATTGCAATGAAGCCAATTTCAATTGCGTGCCCGTGACACTTTCACTGTTATCGATCTGTTTAATTGTAAAAATATCTTTTACATACAATAAAACTGCCAGGCTTGTAATCAGCAATATCATACTTAAAGAACCCACGAAAAAAACCTTTCCTAAAGACTTGGGAGTATTAAAAACACTGAAATAAATAAGAATAAACATAAATGAAATCCAACCCAAACCCAATGTAATCCCTACTATTTTAGAAAATATTAAGGATTTGACTTATTTCCTTATAGCTTTTCGCTTCTAAGAAGAGAATTATCAGAGTCCTATCAAGTTCTTTTAATTCATTAATGAAGCGTTGCAATAACTTTCTTTTTTTTCATATTCATCTTCAATAAAATCATCTTCATCTTCAATATCAGTCAACTTTTCGGATATCGAGACAATTGTATTTACTGTTTTACTCTTTCTGTAATAGGAAATTGCCACGTTCAATGCTATCCTGTACATCCAAGTGGAAAATTTTAGTTCAGTATGAAAAGTCTGGATAGAAATGTTCTCTATTCCACAACTACTTTACCATCTTCCTTAAAAGCAACCTCTTTTTTAGCCGTTCCCTTTTTTATGTCTGCCTCGTAAATGAGTCCATGCTTTGCAGTTTCAGTCTTGTCTGCTTCAGTGATAGCCCATCCAGGATAATGTGATTTAATAGCATCGCCAACAGCCTTGGGTAAGTCGGAAATTTTAATTTGATTTTCTGTTTCCAGCCATTTTCCATCTTCTGCAAAATTTGCCGATAGCTTATTCCCTTCAAAAGAAAATGTTGCTTCCCACTCAGTTTTCCCTTCTTTACCCCATTTAGCGTTTGTAGCTGTTTTAAATTTTGATTCAAATGCCTTTTTTACTGCATCTGGTGGGGTGATAGCGAATGTGCTGCTGATAAATGCAAGGATAATCAGTGTTAAAAATACTTTTTTCATTTTTTGAAAAATTAGTTCATGACGAAATTATCAGAGAATAAAGGTAGGTCTTATTCTAAATTAATAGTCCTTTTTAATCTAT
>CAIOOC010000689.1 GCA_903859795.1 uncultured Bacteroidia bacterium | reverse complement strand
TAGACAGGTCGCAGTTGAAAATCATACGATCACCCAATTCGATTACCCTGTTTTAGCCGGCCAGAAGGTTACGGTAACCCTTGAAAGAATTCCAGAAGAGATCAAATATAAAGGTTTAAGAATCCTTTTTGAAGATCCCTGGGTCATTGTCATCGAGAAGGAGGCAGGGATGCTCTCGATCGCGACAGCGAAGGAAAAATTACTGACTACCTATAGTATTCTTAGTGGTCACGTGAAGAAGGAGAATCCGAATAACCGCATTTTTGTAGTCCACCGGCTCGACAGGGATACCTCCGGAATTATGGTGTTCGCCAAGAGTGAAGAGGTACAGTCGGCAATGCAAAGAGCGTGGCAGGATGCAGTAATTGAAAGAACCTATGTCGCTGTTGTTGAGGGAGTCGTCGAAAATGATGAAGGAACTATACGCTCATTTCTAAAAGAAAACAAGGCTTTGATCATGTATTCCACCAAAGTTCCGGGAGAAGGAGATGAGGCGATAACACATTATAAGGTACTGCGACGCGGCGATACGATAACCCTGGTTGAGGTAAAACTCGAAACCGGGCGCAAAAACCAGATCCGTGTCCATATGAAAGAGCTTGGACATCCTGTTGTCGGGGATAAAAAATATGGTGCCAAGACTAATCTGATAGGACGTACTTGCCTTCACGCGAGGGTTCTGGCGTTCATCCATCCTGTAACAGGCACCGAAGTTCGTTACGAGACGCCGGTTCCCGGAAGGTTCATGTCGGTGTTTGCGAGGCACGCAATTTCATAACCTTCACTAGTAATATTTTGAAGCGACAAATCGATAAAATATTAAACACCTCAAAATTAACGTTTACTTTGAAAAATTGTATCCTGACCTTCTTTTGCCTAATACTTATTGTCGCCTGCAGCAAATCTCACTTTGAACGATTAACCGGCTATGTCAACCCATTTATCGGAACCGACGAGGATGGACATACGTTTCCTGGTGCCCTTGTCCCATTTGGGATGGTTCAGTTAAGCCCCGATAACGGAGAGAACGGATATAACTGGTGCGCGGGGTATTACTACGGAAGTAAAAATATCGGAGGTTTCAGCCATACTCATTACAGTGGAACGGGCGCCGAGGATCTGTGCGACATCTCTGTTTTCCCGCTTGTTAATCTTGAGCCCTCTCCAAAGGCTGTAAAGAGTGAATTCTCCCATCGGGACGAGATCGCCGAACCTGGTTATTACTCTGTGATGCTTAAAACTTTTAACATCAAGGCAGAACTCACTGCCACAGTGCATTGCGGATTTCACCGTTATACATTTCCAGGAAGTAAAATCCCGACCATAAAACTTGATTTGGGCGTTGGAAACGGAATTGAAGCACGTGTCGGGCATAATGGCGATTTACCACTGGAGTGCTATTTCAGGCAAACAGATAATCATACAATTGTCGGTTTTCGTCGTTCAATTGGCTTTGTGGGCGAAAGGTGCGTATACTTTGCAGCCAGGACGAGCAAGCCGATTGATGATGTCGTCATTTTTGCTGATAGCGTAAGGGTTAACTCAAAACAAGAAGCAAGAGCCGTGAAATTGGTTGCTTCTCTTAAATTTCCTTCAACTGAAAACGGTGATCAGGTAATGGTTAAAGTTGGAATCAGTTCTGCCAGTATTGAAGGTGCGTTGGCCGGGCTCGGGGAGATCAGCGATTGGGATTTTGACGCCGTTAAAAAGAACGCCGGGGATCTGTGGGAGGCGGAATTAAATAAAATCAGGGTTGCGTCAGATGATAAGGCTTTCAAGGAGACATTTTACACAGCAGCATACCATTGCTATTTTGCCCCTTTCCGGTTCGACGATGCTTTGGGAAGGTATACCGGTGCGGATAAGAAAATTCACTCCGGGCAGAATATTTATACGCTGAGTTCCTTGTGGGATACCTACCGGGCAGCAGCCCCTTTATTTACGCTTACCCAGACAGAAAGACAGTCAGCAATTATCAATTCATTTCTTGAATTTTATAAACAACACGGACTTCTCCCTTCATGGGAACTGTTTTTCAATGAGGCAAATGTAATGCCTGGATATCATGCAGTTCCGATCATTTCTGATGCCATTTTAAAAGGAATAAGTGGATTTGATTATAACCTGGCTTATGAGGCGATGAAGGTAACCGCTGGCCAGGATATCCGTGAATCTGATTTTTACCGCCAGTATGGTTATGTCCCTGATGATCTCGATCCACGACAACGCGGTGTAACCAAAACTGTCGAGTATGCTTTTGATGACTGGAGTATTGCTCAGGTGGCCAAAAGCATGAATAATCAGTCCGACTATGACTCATTCATGAAAAGGAGTGGATTCTGGAAGAATGTATTCGATCCTGACCGTGGTTTCGTGCGTCCCAAAGACTCAAAAGGTAATTGGATACTCCCCTTTAATCCCAAAGAATCGATCGGTTTCCAGGAAGGTAATGCATGGATCTATACCTGGTATGTTCCCCAGGACATACATGAGCTGATTAAGGCAATGGGTGGCGAAAGGAAATTTGCGCTAAAGCTCGATACTCTTTATAACTCAACCGGGGGCCGTAAAACCACGTTGAAAAACAATGGATATTATGGATTATCCGAATTCTCGAACGAGCCGAGCCATCATGTGCCCTACTTGTATAGTTTTCTCGGAAGGCCCTGGCAAACAGCTGAAAAGGTAAATCATATCCTGACAAACTTTTATACTAATCAGCCAAATGGGTTGTGCGGAAACGACGATTGCGGACAAATGAGTGCCTGGTATGTACTAAGTTCAATTGGGTTTTATCCGGTAAATCCGGTAAACGGCGAATACGTTTTTGGTTCACCTCTATCTGAAAAATCAACAATATCATTTGCAAATGGTAAACAATTTGTTGTCAGGGCCGAGAATCTGAAAAAACAAAATATTTATATACAGAGGGCAGAGCTTAATGGAGCACCATACACCCTTTCCTTCATCAGACATTCTGAAATAGTTAAAGGCGGAGAGCTCATCCTTTATATGGGAGAAAAACCATCCGGGTCTTGGGGGGTCAGATCAGAGGATTTACCCGGAAATGAAAAAATGAGAAAATGAGAAATGAAAAAATAAAAATAACCGTGACGTTATTTTTGATGCTGGTGACACTAATTCTTCAGGCGCAGATTGTCCCTTTTTATTCGGCCACGAACGATAAATATGGATATAGAAATGGTAAGGGCGATGTGGTTATATCGCCGAAATACGACCTCGCATATAACCTGGATGAGGGGATGGCTGCAGTAAGGCTGGATGGAAAGTATGGATATGTAGACCAAAACGGGAAGGAGATAATCTCTCCCAAGTACGACAACACCTGGAAATTTATAGGGGGATATGCCGCTGTTAAATCAGGAGATAAATATGGTTTTATCGATCAAAAGGGGATAGAGATAATCCCTCCAATTTACGAAGATGCCTATAATTATCACGGTACCTGTTGCTACAAAGGCATGGCGCACG
>CAIOOC010000688.1 GCA_903859795.1 uncultured Bacteroidia bacterium | reverse complement strand
CTTTGTACAGCTGTCAGCCACTGTATAATGAAGAGGCCTTAGCGTATTTTCATAAATAGCTTTTGCCCGAAAATGTCCCAGCTCTCCAAACGAGCTTGGTTTTAAAACCTGGCGCATTACCAGAAACAGTACTATAAAAATAGCAAACACGCCGATCAGGCGTTTCAGGTGTTGTGGCATGGTGAGTTTGTTTAGTAAGTTACGAGGCAAATCTAATGAACAACTTATAAAAATAAAATATACCCCGATAATTTAAATTGATTATTAATAACTTGCAAAAAATTGAATTTTCATACCAGAGTAATAAAAATTTTCGATGTTTGTAATAGATAACTATTTCTTCAATACTAATGGAAACATTTCAATCCGAATTAACTGAATATACCAGGATCTTCGAACACGAATTGCATGAAGATATCCTCTCTTTCTGGATTAAATATGCTGTCGAAAAAGATGGGGATGGATTTTATGGTGCAGTCGATTTAAAAGGAAATCCAATACCCGGCGCACCTAAGTCATGCGTTCTCAATGCCCGGATCTTATGGACATTCGCCGAGGCAGCAAAGAACTTTAATAACCAGCAATATGCAACGATTGCTGACCGCGCTTATCAGGTGCTGATTAATCATTTCTCAGACCCAGTAAACGGAGGGTATCTGATGAGTGTCGATTCAGAAAACAAACCGCTTGATGACATAAAACATACCTATGCACAGGCATTTGTCCTTTATGCACTGAGTAAATATTATGAACTGAACAGGAAACCTGAATTACTTCAGATTCTTAAAGATTATTTTTACCTGCTTGAGGAAAAAACAAAGGATTCGCGTAACCCAGGTTACTTCGAAGCCTTTACCCGTGAGTGGCAATTGTACTCCGAAAACCGGATGGCCGATAACAACGAGCCCAGGTCGATGAATACCCATCTTCATATCATGGAGGCATATGCTGCCTTTTATAAAGTATGTAAAGATGAACTGGTCGCCAAACGGCTAAAGGAACTGCTGGAACTGTTTATTCAAAAGATCATCCGCCAAAGCGGCCATCTGGGTATTTTCTTTGACGAGCAATTCAACGAGACCGAAGAATCCAAAGGGACCTGCTCCTTTGGTCATGACATTGAAGCCTCATGGTTGCTCTGGGAAGCCGCTGAAATTCTGGGAGATAAGGTAATAATCGAAAGAATGAAACCTCTTTCAATAAAAATGCTAAAAGCCGTTGAACGAGTCGGAATCGATAAAGATGGAGGATTATTCCTCGAATCGACCCGGTTTGGAAGTCATCTCCGGACCAATAAACACTGGTGGCCCCAGGCAGAGACATTGGTCGCATTGATGAACGGTCTTCAAATGACTTCCGATTTGGAATACTGGGAGAAGCTGAAATTATCGTGGAATTTTATCGATACCTGCCTCATCGACCACGAAAACGGAGAGTGGTTTACCAAAATCAATCGCCTTGGAGTCCCATACCTTGAGGAGCCTGCAAACGACCCGTCGCCATATTACCGCAACGACTGGAAAATAGACCCCTGGAAATGCCCTTACCACAATGGACGGGCCATGATGGAACTTATAAGCCGTATCAAAATACTAATCGAAAACGACAAACAATAACCTGTATGTATAAAATTGGACAATCCATAATGACCCTGTTAATTTTAACGGCAGGGACGCTTGTTATGGCACAAAACGATCCCCAACAGATCCTGCATAACCTTGCAGAGAAGTCAAAAGGCTCCATTGATGGCTTCAAAAAAAATACCGGTGAAAATACATTTTCCTATCATAGTTTCAGGAACGATGTTACAGAAGGGCTGATCACCAGATGTTCCGACGGAAAAACCGGAATTGAATGGGACACAGATGTCGTTCCCCAAACGTTTGCGGAACCTCAGGCCTATTTCCTGTGGATTGCTTCGGTTAATCTCACAAAAGATCAGGGAATTTTTGACGTGTTCGTTAACGGTATAAAAAGGTTCGAAATTCCCGCTTCGACAAAAAAAGAGTGGGAAATCACCTCTCCTGATGGTGGGAAACTCTCATTTATCCCGGTTTTAACTGATGATCAGGAAGGAGCCCATGGCTATATGTCACTCACAGCTCCGGCTAGCTGGCTTCAAAAAGGTGTATCACAAAAGATTGGGATCACAGGGAGGGCCAATAAGAATAATGTGTGGATCATCGTTTTTCAGGCTAGCGATGCCGTGTCGTACCTGCAGAATGCATCGAAGTTTGATGTCAGACTGAAACTGGTCGCAGAAGAAAAAAATGGTTCTCTCGAATGCCGGGTTAGTTGTCCGCTTTATTTGGCCGGAAACGATCTTAGCGTAACTTTTTCAGATAAAACGAAAAAAATAAGTCTCAAACAAGGTGCAACCGAAGCCGAATCTACTTTTAAATTACCCGTTACAGCCAAAAACAATCCGTTTAAACTTAGTGATTTAAATGGAGAACTCATTATAACATCATCTTTCGGTGAAGTGACCACATCAACCAAATTACTGAATAAGGCAGTTTTAACTAATAAGACAACAAAAAATGGCGATAAAATCGTGATCGAAGCAGCCCGGTCCTATGATCCCGGCACGGTATCAGGAATGGTAGCTCTGTCAAATTCAATCCTTTCAAAAGGTCAGATCTTACTGATGAATTCCAGTCACCAGGATATTGCATGGATGGACTCACCCGAAAAATGTGTTATCGAACGCGATACGATGCTTCTGACTCCATTGTTTAAGCTGGCAGGGAAAGATAAAAATTATCGTTTCGACATAGAAGATGCACTGATGATCAGGGAATATTTCCAGCGCCATCCTGACAAGAAACTGTTACTTAAAGAGATGTTCACCGATGGTCGTCTTTCATGCGGATCAACCTTTATTCAGCCATACGAAGAGATGTATTCTGGTGAAGCGCTGACCCGACAGTTCTATTTTGGAGCAAAATGGTTAAAAGATGAATTTAACTACAATGCAACGGTATACTGGAATGAAGATGTTCCCGGCCGCACGTTGCAAATGGCCCAGATCATGCGTAAAGCCGGAACCAAATCGATGATGATCAGCCGCCACAACCGGGGAATCTTTAACTGGTTCAGCCCCGACGGATCTTTCGTTACCGTGTTTTCACCAGGTCACTATGGCGACGCATTTATGTCGCTAGGAAAGAACTTTAATGAAGCTGCCCGGTTTGTCTCAAAAACTTCGATGGACTGGCAAAAATTCTATACCGCCAAAACCCCTTCACCTGTAATTCCAATTCTCTCCGACTGGGATATGAGTCCCTCTAAAGATTACAGTCAATTGATAAAAAACTGGGAGAATATCCATGAACTGCCCGATGATCAAGGTAAATCTGTACCTGTTAATCTTCCCCGTTTTAAGGTGGCAACGACACCCGAATTTTTCCAGGCCTTAATGGATCAAAAACCGAATCTCCCATCAGTACAGGGTGAGCGTCCCGCCGTCTGGCTCTATATCCATGGACCATCCCACCAAAAAGCGTTAAAAGCAAGCAGGGAGGCTGATATTCTGCTCCCAATCGCCGAAAAATTTTCGACTATCAATGCCTTAACCGACGGCACATTTCTTAACTACCCGCAATCGGCGTTGAATATTGCATGGGAGGCCAAGATTTACCCCGATCATGGTTGGGGCGGCAAACACGGCGATATTACCGACGCATGGTTTCTTTCAAAATACGAATTTGCTAAAGCCGAAGCTGAAAAAATCGTCGATAAAAGTCTGAGTGAGCTTGCATCAAAAGTAAAAACAGATGATAATAAGGGATTACCAATTGTGGTGTTCAATAGCATAAACCATATGCGTACCGATAAGGTGTGTACGCATTTGAATTTTAAAAAATCGAAAGCAAACGGATTGGTATTGTCCGACAGCGATGGTAAAACAGTGAATATCCAACTAAGCTCAGTACAATATTTCGATGACGGATCAATTAAGTCCACTGTTTTACAGTTCATTGCAGAAAATATTCCGTCGATAGGTTATCGCACTTTTTACGTTAAGACATCGAAAAAGGATGAGCCAAAATCCTCTCCCGCTTTTGAAAACATGGCCGAAAATAACTTTTACAGGTTAACCTTTGCAAATGGCGGTCTATCTTCCGTTTTTGACAAGGAGTTAGGACAGGAGCTCATTGATTCAAAAAAATTTAAAGCCGGTGAGATCTTCACTATGCATTCTGAAGGAAATGGTGCCGGAGAGTTTTCAGATATCCAGAAGCCCGACATGAAGGATTTCGATAAAACCGGAAACTATAAT
>CAIOOC010000687.1 GCA_903859795.1 uncultured Bacteroidia bacterium | reverse complement strand
GATTCAATAAATACGATTTTACCGTCGTTAGTTTCCTGTCCGCTGCTGCGTAATAAACTCCCTTCACAACCTTTATAAAACATTTCAGATTTAGTACCATCTGGTCGCAAGATCATAAACATCGGAGCATTTTGTTCAGGAAAAACTTGTCTGCTAATTGTCAGAATCCGACCGTCATTCAGGGTATTTGAGGCAAACCAGGTATTTGGATTAAAGGTAATCCGCCTGATATCTGATCCGTCAGGATTAGATGTATAAAGCGAATGGCCTGCCCTCAACGGGTCATTTATGGCCGACTTGCTGAAAACCAAGCGACCAGTGGGTAAATAGGCAGCATCGGTACAGTTCTCTTTCGTTGTGGTCACCTGCCTGATATTTAAATTCGCCAGGTTCATTTCATATATCTGCCACGGATCATTTTGTTTAACCTGAGCACTAAATAAAAGATACCTCCCGTCATATGAAATTTCATGTGATCTTGCCGAGTAATAACCCGAAGTCAAAACCTTTAATGACCCGCCCGGGTTATTCCTGTCAATAGCGACTATTTGGGTCTGTGGTATATATCTCCATGAATCTCCAGAAGCAGAATTCATATTTTGTAGTTTCACAGCAACCCGGGTACAAATGATCATCCCCTCCATAGACTTCACACTGCATGATGAAAAAAATGCAAAGATTAAACCGGCTACCAGTGGAAGAGTGAAAATCAGCGATACTCTGAATTTAGTCATGCGTAGATGGTTTGGTTTTATGGTTCTTTGACTGTGAGTATCTGATTTACTTTAAGATTCTCAAGGAGCTGAGATTTTCCGGAAGGCCATTTGATCTCAATTTTCTCTACCTTATTGTTTCTGGCAAGGCCGAAATGCATTCTGGGATCATTCTGAGACAGGTATCCGGTAGTACTTTTTTTCTGAGCTGTCTGTACCTTTCCCCCGGAAGTTAATTTCACTCTGGCTCCAATCCCGTCCCTGTTGCTGGTTGTTCCAATCAGATTAATTGCAAGCCAGTTATTTTGATTTCCTTTATTGTTTCTCAGGAAGGACCCGGCATCGTTCAGATTAAGTATGAAGGCGTCGATATCACCATCGTTGTCATAATCTCCAAAACAGGCC
Source organism: uncultured Bacteroidia bacterium (assembly GCA_903859795.1). Lineage (GTDB taxonomy): Bacteria > Bacteroidota > Bacteroidia > Bacteroidales > Prolixibacteraceae > JAAFHB01. The sequence continues at coordinate 2,314 of CAIOOC010000687.1, read as the reverse complement.
CCCCGGCCAACCAGTTTTTTCATAAAGCAGGAGCCCGATTCTGTTGAAACATCCTTAAATTTTCCGCCTCCAATATTTTCAAATAGCTGATCTTCCTGGCCATAAAGGTGCTTCAATGCGCCATTCGTTTTATAAATATCAACTTCACCATCGTTGTTATAATCAATGAATGAGGAGGACCAACCTACAAATTGACCTGCAGGCATGGCTATTCCTGAAGGATAGGACAAATTGGTGAAAAGCCCGTTACCTGTGTTCTCATATAGGGAGCAGTACTTGTCATCAGAAACAAACATATCCATCAGCCCGTCTCCGTTATAGTCTGCAAAATCAACTGACATGCTCACTGTTGATTCTCCATTCTGCCCGTACCCGGTCCCTGACATGATGGACTTATCCACAAACCCTTTCCCCGCTTCATTGTGCCAGAGGTAATTATGCGAATGGTCATTTGCTACAAAAATATCGACGAACCCATCATCATCATAATCCGCAGCACCAACTCCCATTGCACGGCCATCCAAGTCAACGATTCCCATACTTTTGGTCACATCCTCAAAAATACCATCACCCTTATTATGATAAAGCACATCCGGCTGACTGTCGTATGCCAAAGGACCGGGAAAGCCGTCAGGTGCATAAAAATATTTGTATGCCGGATCAAAATTCAGGTAGTTACCGACATACAGATCAAGTAAGCCATCATTATCATAGTCGAGCCAAACAGCCCCTGTACTGAATTTATTTTCTGCCCCACCAACTTTAGCACGTTTGGTAACATCGTTAAAAGTGCCGTCGCCATTGTTTTTATAGAGCACATTAGCTCCGTAATTACTTACAAATAAATCAGGAAAACCGTCATTGTTGAAATCTCCGATAGTTACACCCATACTATACAATGGAGAGCCTAACCCTGCCTTTTCGGTTACATCTTCAAACGTCCCATTTTTAAGGTTGTGATAAAGATGGTTATGGGGCAATTCACTGGGTTTTTTACCACTGCTAATGCCTTTGATCCATGTACCACTGCAGACATATAAATCAATGTATCCATCCTGATCATAATCAAGAAAAGCAGCCCCTGCCCCACTTGATTCAACAATATTACTTAACTCCTTATCGCCTATCGAATGAACAAAATCAAGTCCGATCTCTTTCCCGATATCCTGAAAGTAGTCATCGTTTACAGCCGGAACATTTGTTATTGATTTCTTTGCCTTTGAAGGGGGATTATTATTGGTCTGGCATCCTGACAGGATCAAAAGAATCACACAAAGTATCGGAATGAGGAAAGTATAAGCGATTAGCCCTGCATATCCCGGAATACTTCGGACAGGTTCAGCATTTATTTTCATATTTGGTTCTATTTGAATTAGATATTAGGTTAGTTATCTAACAATAGACAATAGTACTCTCTGAGTATTAAACGCGGATTAAAATAAGATTAAAAAGGGATTAAAAATTTCCAGCCAGGATTGACCAAAGGCGACCTAAAAAAGGATCCGATATTTGCGTGCTTTGCGATCCACCAATTACCGGACTCAGCGGGTTTGCTTTTTATTTCTTTGCCTTTTTAGACAGCTTCCCTCGGGTTTTAATCTGTTTTCTACCTATATCAATTCCCTGGCGGGATTGAGAAAACATTTCTCAGCCGAATTGACCGACTGTTGTGGAAAATTGTGCCGTCAGGCACTTTCGGTCGGTAAAAAGACGGTTGCTCGTTTTCTTTCGTCCCGTCCGGGACGATCCTTCACCACCTTTGTTCCCGTTTCTACCGACCGCTAATCCCTGGCGGGATTGAAAAAATATTTCATCATCCGAATTGACCGATTGTTGTGGAAAATTGTGCCGTCAGGCACTTTCGGTCGGTAAAAGAGACCTTTGCCTGTTTTCTTTCGTCCCGTCCGGGACGGTCCTTCACCTCCTTTGTTCCCGTTTCTACCGACCGCTAATCCCTGGCGGGATTGAGAAAACATATTATTCTATAGGTTTGAAAATATATCGTTCATCATATTGGATTTCGAAATCTTTCAACATTTTCAAATACTCTTCAATAAATGTCTTTCTTTCATGATGTTTTTCCTGATTTTCAATGTATTTGGCAACTGCTGATATTTGTGATTTACTGTATGAAAAACCGCCATAACCTTCCTGCCACGAAAACTTCCCGGATACTATACGATTCTCATTGATCCACCTTGAAGAATCTCCTTTTACATCCTGCATAAGATCTGAAAGCGACTGTGTTGGACGCATGCCAAATAATATGTGGACATGGTCTGGCATTCCATTTATCGATAATAGCTTATGACCT
>CAIOOC010000686.1 GCA_903859795.1 uncultured Bacteroidia bacterium | reverse complement strand
GGTTGAAAGTCAAAAAGTTCAAACAACAGCATGCGTTGAAAAGCCAGTTTTGATTCCTCCAAAAGCTCCTTCCCGGGAGGATTCTGCTGGATATCATTATTGAAATGAGAAATCTTTGAGTCGGATTTCAGACTCTGGTTTGAAATTGGTGTGCTCAGAACCATCCCTTCAAGGGTCTTGCAGCGACTCAGCGCCACGTAAACCTGTCCGTGTGCAAAAGCTGCCTGGGAGTCAATAACTGCCTTTTCGAATGTTAATCCCTGACTCTTATGGATAGTTATCGCCCACGCAAGTTTCAACGGAATCTGGCTAAAAGTTCCAAGGACCGACTCCTTAATCTCCTTGGTTTGATCATCGATCGTATATTTGGTATTCTGCCATTCGACTTTTCCAACTTCGATATCATCTGAATCACCCGGACAATTTACCCGAATCAGATCCTCATCGATGTCAACCACAGTGCCGATCTTTCCGTTGTAGAAAAGTTTATCGCGTGATATATCATTCTTTACAAACATAACCTGTGCTCCAACCTTTAGAAAAAGATCATATTCTGTAGGATACGAATACTCAGGGAATTCACCCTCTACCTTCGCTGAAAACCGGTGCGCTTTAGTCAGCAATTTTGCCAGCATCGATTCATTAAGATTCTGCGACTGATAATTGTGGGTGGTAAGAGAAATATAACCCTCGCTTTCCTTGCCGACAAAACCGGGGATATACCGTTTATTCAGTTCATCGAGCGTTCGCTGGTCAGCATTGTTATCTCTTATTTTATTCAGTAATTTGATAAAAGCTTCATCGCGCTGCCGGAAAATATGTGTCAGCTCTATGCTGATATAGTCGGTTTTCTTCAATGCCAGACTACTAAAAAAATACACTGAATCATAGAAAGGCCGAAGCAGGTTCCATTCGTCGTCTTTGACAACAGGTGCCAGCTGTTGCAAATCACCAATCATAAGCAGTTGCACACCTCCAAAAGGCTGATTTCGGTCTTTATATCTGCGTAATACACCATCGATACCATCCAGTAAATCGGCGCGAACCATACTGATCTCGTCAATTGCCAATAAGTCAAGACTTTTAAGAATGGCTACTTTTTCGCGGTTAAATTTTTGAATATTTTCTGAAGATCCGGGATTTTGGCTTCCTGAGATTTCAACAGGCAAAATCGGGCCGAAAGGCATTTGAAAAAACGAGTGAATCGTAACACCCCCGGCATTAATGGCTGCCACTCCTGTAGGCGCAACAACCACCATTCTTTTGGGCGAAAAACGTTTAAGTTGATGAAGAAAGGTCGTTTTCCCGGTTCCTGCCTTGCCGGTCAGAAAGATATGTTTTCCTGTATATTGAACAAAATCAAAAGCTAACTGCAGCTGATCGTTATTTATAAATTCGGTCATCAATTCACCCCACTTTTTTTTGATAAAGTTACCAAAGTTTTGGGTGAAAAGTAAAAATAAATAGCAACCTAACTTAATCGATAGTGGAGGAAAAAATAAATATTCACAATTCGCTAAAACATTAAAAACCCTCAAGGTTTGGAATCCGAGAGGGCTTTATTATCACGTTGTTATCAATTTTTCAATTATCTTTTAGATAAAACTTCTTTTTCATAATGCTGGATCTCAGAAATATAGTCAGTCCCGACGGGAACGTTATTATCAAGGCAATATTTGTTGTAAACAGCACCAAACATCATCATTTTCATCCCTTCAAGACAAGCTAACCTTTCGAAGTTTTTTCCTTGTTCTTCGTATTTCAGGATTAAATCCGTGGGTTCGAGTAAAGCATACAAAAAGGCTTGCTGTGCTGCTCTGGTTCCAACGACATAAGCTCCAATCCTGTTCAGACTTCCGTCGAAGAAATCGAGACCGACATTTACGCGATCCAAAGCCTTGCACCGGATAACCTCCTGAGCTATCAGGTTAATATCGTCATTAAAAGTCACCACATGATCGCTGTCCCATCTGACTCCCCGTGAAACATGCAACATTAGCTCATCTATAAAAAGCAGACAGGATGAAATCTTATCGCCAACCTGCTCGGTGGGATGGAAATGGCCCATATCCAGGCAGAGCAACTTGTCGTTTTTAATTGCATATCCCATGTAGAATTCGTGCGAACCAACAACCATCGCTTCGGATCCAATTC
>CAIOOC010000685.1 GCA_903859795.1 uncultured Bacteroidia bacterium | reverse complement strand
TTGTAGAAGAAGGGGAGAAGCGTTACGATAATCAATCCCAGAAAAATAAGGAGGTAGTTCTCTTTTACCCAGGTATTCTCTCCAATGAAATATCCGCAAAGCGTAAAAAATGGAACCCATAAGACGGATCCGATAAGGGTATAAATAATGAAACCTCCGTACTTAAAACCTGACAGCCCGGCAAAAAATGGGATATAGGTTCTTATTACAGGAAAGAAGCGTCCAACAACGATTGATTTGGCTCCATATTTATCATAGAAATGACGAGTACGATGAATGTACGGAAGAATGTATTTTCGAATGAACCTGTTTCGGCTTTTTTCAATGCGATGGCCGAAAAAGGAGCCGACAAAATAGTTCGTAAGATTTCCCAGTACCGCAGCAAGAATTAGTATCGGCACAAGCCATACGATATTGAGTGCGGTTGAGGCTGAAATAACACCTGCAGAAAAGAGTAATCCATCACCAGGAAGAAACGGGAATATCAGGAGCCCTGTCTCACTGAAAATGATCAGAAATAGGATCAGATAAGCCTCGGTGAGATTGGCAGCGACGATGCGCATGAGAACATCATCAGTGTGTATTACTAATTCAAATAATTCGTTCATTCCAATGCAGTTTTACGATAGTCAGTTTTAGAAAGGCGTTAACGAAGAAGTTATATCGTATTTGACAAACATACATTAATATACGAAAAGGAACAAGATCAGTTATTAATAAACAACAGAACTAAGTAATAAATTACAATGTCCTGATTATTATTGTCCTGCAGACTAATTATGAATGATAATACTTACTTCGGTCAGTGACAGGCGTTGTCTGTGTTTCTCGGTTTTGGCTCCTGAAGCAATTTATCTGCCATCGCGTCACCCAGTTCAATGCACATCCTGAATTTATCAGCCTTGAGTGCCCCCTTCTCTTCAATGGGATCGTAAACCATTTCCCATTTTATCATATCTGCAAATTTTTTGAGGTTATTAACGCCTCCTCCATTCCACAGAAAATTACCAAATATTCCCAGATAATGTTCCTTTGGAGCCATATGTTCGATTGTAGCAAGGAGTGTTTCAACATTGGGGAACAAAGCATTATTGTATGCACAACTGCCGACAATAAATCCCTTATATTTAAAAATATCGTTGATGATATAGGATGAATGAGTCTTGGACGAGTCGTATACCCTAATGTTTTTTATACCACGTTCACTCAGTTGCCTGGCAATCACCTCGGCCATTTTTTGAGTGTTACCATACATAGAACCATAAACAATAACGACTCCCTGCTCCATTTCATAATTACTCCATTTATTGTACCGACTCAGAACCCAGTTCAAATCAGTCCGCCAAACGGGTCCATGGGTGGAGGCAATCATCTTTATATCGAGGAATGCAAGTTTCTTCATTGCGCGCTGAGTGTGAGCACAATATTTACCCACAATATTTGTAAAATAACGCATTACATCCACTTCGTAAAAATCGAGGTTGATTTCATCGTCAAAAACCCCTCCATCCAGCGTGCCATAACTTCCGAAAGCATCACCAGAAAAAAGAATCTTGTTGTTCTCGTCATAGGTTATCATTGTTTCCGGCCAGTGTACCATTGGAATGGTTTGGAACTGGAGCGTCGTTTTTCCTAACGACAGCGTATCATTGTCATGGACCATCAGAACTTTGCCCGGGTCCATACCGAAACTTTCAATGATGCCAAATGTTTTTTTATTTCCAACCAGAGTTATTTCGGGATATCTGCTCCGAATTGCCTTCAATGCTCCGGAATGGTCAGGTTCCATATGATTAATAATCAGATAATCGATCTGCCTTTCCCCAATAATTGTCTGAATTTTATCAATATAATCCTCAATAAACTGCCTCTCAGCAGTATCTATTATTGCAACCTTCTCATCATCAATTAGATATGAATTGTATGAAATCCCGTTGGGAATTGGCCAAATATTCTCGAACAAAGCTGTCCTGCGGTCGTTGAATCCAAGAAAATAGATATTGTCGGCAAGCTTGATATGATGCATTTTGTCTCTTTAAAATCAGTGATCTTTAATATTCTTATGCTGCAAAAGTACAAATAAATGAAACATGACTTTATTTATGTGATGGTTTTTAGATACCGAATAATTTCTGTGAATCAAAATTTGTACTTTCGCTTTCGCATTGAGGTGTGCGATGTTTGTATTAAATTACTCTTTTTTAACGTAAATGAACCTAAGAATCAGAATGAAACTGGGCGCGATCTCCGGAAGGAGGAAATGGTTATTAATTTTGTTACTCGTTCCTGTATTTTTTTTTGGAAATTGGGGATACAAACGCTATAAGGCTATTTTCCAGGCCAATGTGGGAAAGACAGGTCTTTTATATATCAGGACAGGTTCTGGTTTTGGGCAGGTTCTTGATTCATTAAAAAGTGGAAACTATATTAAGGATCCGACTAGTTTTATATGGGTAGCCGAACGGAAAAGCTATCTGAACAAGATCCTGCCAGGTGCATATTTGGTAAAAAAAGGGTGGAATAACAACCAATTGGTAAACCTCCTAAGGGCGGGTATACAGACACCGGTAAAAGTCACTTTCAACAATATACGTTTTCGTGAAGAGCTTGCCGGCAGGCTTGCACGTTACCTCGAGGCTGATTCCGCAGCATTTTATAATGAACTGAATAATGAGGCATTGGCATTGTCGATAGGTCTTTCCTGCGAGTCGTTTCCAATGATTATTATTCCAAATACGTACGAATTTTTTTGGAATACTTCTCCCCACGATTTTGTCGATCGAATGAAGTTTGAATTTGATCGTTTCTGGAATTCGGCACGTAGAAATAAAGCGGCAGATCTGGGATTGACACCGCTTCAGGTAGCCACTATTGCGTCTATAGTACAGGAGGAATCAAATAAAAATGATGAGAAACCACGTATTGCAGGAGTATACATTAACCGACTTAAGCGGGGATGGTTCCTTCAGGCCGATCCTACAATAAAATATGCTTTAGGTAATTACCAGATAAAACGGGTCCTGACAAAATATCTGACTATTGACTCACCTTATAACACCTATAAGTTTACCGGCCTTCCTCCGGGTCCGATAAATTTTCCCGATATTGCGAGTATTGAGAGCGTTTTAAATGCAGAACATCATAACTATATGTATTTCTGTGCAAAAGAAGATTTTTCAGGATATCATAATTTTGCACGTTCACTCGCCGAACACAGCCGAAATGCAGCAAAATATCAGGAAGCATTGAATAAGAGTAAGATATGGAGGTGATTTAGCCGGAAGAACTAAATAATGAATGAATTAAGTAATGAAAGAATTTGTAAACTCACAAAATATAATATTCCTAATATTCTAATTGCCGGATAGTCACATTTTCAAATTAGCACATTTAGTTTCCAACCACCTGAACTTCCCGTTCAAGTGCAATATCGAATTTTTGCAAAACATCTTCCGCTACCATTTCAGAAAGTCTGAAAATCTCCTGTCCTGTTGCTCCACCTTTATTAATTAACACTAAAGCCTGTTTTTCGTGAACGGCTGCATTTCCAAAAGATCTCCCTTTCCAACCCGCCTTATCGATTAACCATCCTGCTGCAATCTTGACTTGATCGGTTCCGACCGGATATACCGGCATTTCAGGATACAAATTTTTTAGTGAGGTGGCGATATTTTCGGCAACCACCGGATTTTTGAAAAAGCTTCCGGCATTTCCAAATACTTTTGGATCCGGAAGTTTTGATTCACGAATAGATATAATTGCTTTACGGATATTTTGCAGATTTATCTCCCCATACTGGCTGATTGTGGGCTCCAGCCCTTCATATTTAAGCGTGAAATGAGGTTGTACGGAGAGACGAAAAACAACCGAAGTAACAATGAAATTTTCCTTAAGTTTTTCTTTAAATAAACTCGTGCGATAACCAAATTTACATGCCTCACGGTCTAGTGAAATTTCTTTCAATGATTGTATATCTATCCCTTTTACTTCTGATATCAGCGAGGATGCTTCCACACCATATGCTCCAATATTCTGAACGGGAACTGCACCAACATCTCCCGGAATAAGTGATAGATTTTCAACACCGTGCCACCCGTTATCAACACACCAGGCAACAAAGCTATCCCATTTTATTCCGGCTCCTACTTCTACTTCAACGTGGTACTTCTGTTCACTGACTATTCGTATTCCTTCGATTAATGGGTGTATTATAAGGCCATCATAATCAGATAAAAAGAGCAGGTTACTTCCTGCACCAAGGGAAAGCCGACTTTCGTTAATTAATTGAATATTACTTTGAAAAGCCCCAACTAATTCATCTGATGAATCGATCGCTAAATAGTGCTTTGCAACTGCTGAAACCCCAAAAGTATTAAACTCTTTAAGCAGGAAATTATCGTAAAGTTTTTGCATGTCAAGGTGTTATTTGCAAATAACAACAGCTGATTTGTAGCGCTTATGATTCATCTTCAATCCTCGGCTGTCGGAAATTCGTCCAGCAAAGATTCGAAATCAACCAGGGGAGTATTATTGTCAATTTCTTTTATGGTCCCAGCCTCACAAATAACTGTTCGGGCAGGAAATTTTTGAATGATCGGATAATCATGAGTAGCCATTATAATTGTTTTGCCTTCCCTGTTTATTTCCAAGAAAACATTCAGTAATGCCTCGGAAGTCTCAGGATCAAGATTCCCTGTGGGTTCATCGGCTAGAAGAATCTCAGGATTATTCAGTAATGCCCGGGCAATTACAATCCTCTGTTGTTCCCCGCCTGAGAGTTGGTGAGGCATCCTGGAACCTGAATGTTCCATCTGTACGATTGAAAGCACTTCATGGATACGTTCTTTTATCTCTTTTTCCTTGGTCCAGCCGGTTGCTTTTAAAACAAATTCAAAATTCTTATCTACAGTTCTATCCGTGAGCAGTTGAAAATCCTGGAAGATTATCCCAAGTCTACGGCGCAGAAAAGGTATTTCTTTGGTTCTGATTCTCTCCAGATTGTACCCGCAAATGAAGCCTGTTCCGGATATTAATGGCAATTCATTATAAAAAGTTTTCAACAGGCTCGATTTTCCACTGCCTACCTTTCCGATGATATATAGAAATTCGCCTTTATTTACAGATAAGTTGACATTTTTTAGAACCAACGTGTCACGTTGATAAATGTCAGCATCTTTTAGTTCAATGATTGGCTCCACGATTCAATTTTTTTTATTAAGGTCTATATTTGTAATAAGCAAGTAAATGCAAAACTAATGATATTCATTGGTTATTTATTAAATCCTTCGGCGGTTCAGTCGTTGTTTATCGGAAAATTTGCTTATTTGCAGAATCAAATTTAGAATTTTAACGCATGAAAATTAAAAGCCAGTTAATTAAGGTATTCGTGATTTTCTTCTTTTTTGCTTTACGGGTGTCTGCACAAAATTCGGATTCACCTGGAAACTGTAAAGAGATTTTCAGAACGTCGATCGAGCTGTTCAATGCCGAAAACTATGCTGCGGCGCTATTCGAATTTCAAAAACTAAGTGAAATGTCGGAGCCCGGTTCAATTTATGCCGATGAGTCAGATTATTTTATCAGGGTTTGCTACCTTGAAATGGGAAACTCAAATGGCAGGGCGTTGCTTGAGAAATTTGTAGTTGATAACCCTGAATCGCCCAGAATCAATAATGCACATTTCAGACTGGGTAATGCTGACTTCAATCAAAAGCACTATTCCAAAGCCCTTTCGTCGTTTAAAAAGATCGACAGGTATTCACTCTCCGGTAAAGAACTGGATGAATATTCCTTTAAATCAGGATTTTGCAATCTTCAGGCAGGGAATAAGGATATCGCGAAGGTTTTCTTTGCAGAATTAAAAGATAAACCAGGTGATTTTTCCGATGCTTCGAAATATTACTGGGCACATATTAACTACCTGGATGGGAAATATGATCTCGCTCTGCGTGAATTTGAGAAAATTGAGAAATCACCCCAATTTGCTTCAGTGATCCCGTATTATAAAGCACAAATTTATTTTTCTCAGGAAAAATATGAGAAGGTTGTTCAAATGGCTCCTCCGTTAATGAATAATGCAACCGAGGAAAGGAAAATTGAACTGTCGAAAGTAATCGGTGTATCTTATTATCAATTAAATAATTATAAAGAGGCCCTCCCTTACGTGGGCATTTATATAAAAGGCAAGGAGATTACCCCACTTCAATATTACGTTGCCGGGTATTGTTATGCAAAGGCTGGGGAAACTGACAGAGCCATCCAGTATTTTGAAAAATCGGTCAAAGGGAAAGATGCGCTGGCACAAAACGGCTATTACGAACTCGCTGACCTTTATATCAAGAATGGGGATAAACAGCGGGCAATGATGGCGTTTCAAAATGCTTCAAATTTTGATTTTGATCCTAAAATCAAGGAAGATGCTCTTTTTCAGTATGCAAAGATTACCTACGAGCTTAATTACTCGCCATTTAATGAGGCAATAAAAGCATTTGACCGGTACATAACAGCTTATCCCAATTCGGAGAATAATGCAGCTGCCTATGATTACCTTGGTAAGGTATTTATGACAACAGGTAACTATAAGGATGCATTGGTTTCACTCGATAAGATTAAGGTAAAAAGTCCTATGATAAAAAAAGCCTATCAACGGGTTGCATTTAACCGGGGGATTGAGTTTTTCAGGGATTTGAAATTTAAAGAGGCTATCGAGATGTTTAATAAATCATTAACCTATGGTGATCAAAGTAATGATTTACATGCACTCGCATACTATTGGCGCGGAGATGCCAATTTCAGGCTCGGTAAAAGTGAAGATGCAATATCCGATTATAAAAAATTCCAGAGTCTTCCCTCTGCCTCCAGGCTGAAGGAATACCCCATCGCGAATTACAACATCGGTTATGTATTTTTCAATAAAGAGGAGTATGATAGTGCTATAAGCTGGTTCCTGAAATGTACTGAAGGCAAGATAAATAAAAGTTTACCGGTTTACACAGATGCGTTTAACCGGATAGGTGATTGTTATTTTGTGTCCAGCAGGTTTAAGGAAGCGGTTTTCTATTACCAAAACGCCTTTGAAAGCGGCTCTTCGGATTCAGATTACGCCTTGTATCAATTGGCTTTCTGTCACGGATTAATGAATAATAATGAACAGAAAATCAGTGAATTAAAACAATTGCAAACTGCCTATCCTCAATCGAATTATATCGATGATGCAATGTTCGAAACTGGTAAGTCATGGGAACGGTTACAGGATAACGCAAAAGCGGTAGAGACTTACAAGGCCCTGATTAGCAAGTTTCCGGCAAGTCCTTATAAACCAAAAGCTTTAGTTCAGTTAGGTTTGTTGGCTTATAATAGTAATGATTATAATTCATCCACGGAGTACTATAAACAGGTTGCCGAAAATTACCCGAATAGTCCTGAAGCCAAGGGGGCCCTTGCAGGAATACGCAATAATTACGTTGAAAATAATAAGGTTGGCGACTATATAACCTATGCTAAGAAACTTGGGCATTCAACCACACCTTCTCAAAATGAACAGGATTCACTTACCTTTTATGCTGCCGAGAAATTATATATGGCTAAAGATCCCAGGGCAACTGATGAGCTCAGAAAATATCTCGAGAACTTTCCTGCTGGTAATTTTGCGCTGAATGTCCATTTCTACAAGGCTGAATCTGAATTTATCAAAAACCCTGACAATGCATTGACAAGTTATGATTTTATTCTGGCTCAGCCGGATAATATCTTTACTGAGAATGCTTTGTTACGAGGTTCAGAGATTGCCTATAAAGCAGGAGATTTTCAGAAGTCATTGGGGTATTACCAACGTCTTGAATCGGTTTCGAGCAATAACAACAACACGTTAATTTCGTTGGCAGGAAGGTTGCGTTGCTTTTATGAACTAAAGGACTATGAGTCGGTTTCAAAAATTGGATGGAAGCTAAGAACCATGGATAAGGTTCCTGCTGAACTGGATCGCGAAGCATCGTTTAAATCAGCAAAAGCCTATATTGAATTGAAAGATCCATCCAAGGCACTTCCGTTATGGCGGAAACTTTCGGCCGACTCCAAATCATTGGAAGGGGCAGAAGCCAAGTACAGGGTTTGTGAATATTATTATTCAGAGAATAAATTAAAAGAAGCTGAAAATGAAGTGAATAATTTTATTGAAAAGAGTACCCCTCATCAATATTGGCTTGGGAAGAGCTTCATCTTGCTTGCCCATGTTTACGAAAAACAAAATGATCTTTTTCAGGCAACGAATACCCTTAAAAGTATTATTGACAACTATGAGCAAAAGGATGACGGAATAATAGACGAGGCTAGCCAATATCTTAAGAGTTTGGAAATCAAGGAGAGCGCAGGGTCAGATAAATCGGAGATTAAACCACAACCAGCAGTTGGAGGATCAAAAAAGAAATAAATCAGAAAGAGTTATGAGACAAATATATCATGTATTATTAGTTTTTATTTTGACTTTTACAATCTCTACAGGGTTCGTAAATGGGCAAAAAGACTCGACAAAGCTCAACCAATCTGTCGAAGTTATGAAAGCTTATCATCCCAGTATTACTAATGCGAATAAAGTAAATATGCTTCCTGTAATTGATGATACCACCCATTTATTGCCTGAATTTGTGTATTCAATCGACAGTCACCCAATTAATTCCGGATTTTCGGCCTCTCCCATCAAACCTGCTGATGTCAATAAACGTTATTATGAAGAGTCCCAAATAGGTTATCTGAAACTTGGAGCGGGAACTTCGAACAGTGTCTTCGGAGAGTTTTTCCTAAATTTACCTGAATCTAAGTCGGCAACATTCGGCCTCCATCTTCGACATCTTTCATCTGATGGGCAGATAAAACTTTTAGAAGGTAATAAAGTTGATGCCCCGTTTAGTCAGAATAATGCCGCGATCTTTGGCTCTGTGAATATCGGGAGTACGATTCTTTCAACTGATCTTTCCTACGATCGTGATGCAATTCGGTACTATGGCTATCCTGCTTCAATTCCGGCAAAAATCGACTCTCTTTCCTCCAATAAATATGGGATGAAACAAGCCTATGAAAAGGGAGATTTCAAGGTGGCTTTGCGAAGCAATGAACAGTTGCATGGGGCATTAAATTTTAATACAGGCATTCGATTAGGTTTTTTTGATTCCAAAACCGGACAAAAAGAGACGAGCGGTGGTGTGTTTGGCAAATTTGATTACAATTTTGGACCTGTTCGCGGGATAATTGATGCTTCATTTGACCATCTTTCAACTGACAGTATTGCTTTGGCCCTTGATCCATTACAGGTAGGCTCAAAAAAAGCCGATTGGATTCGGATTGCTCCCTCTGTCAGATTGGATGGAGATAATTGGTTTTTGCGTGGTGGGATAAATTTTGTGACCGTTTCAGACAAAATTGGTGGAAACCAGACTAAGCTATACCCTGACTTTGAATTTAATTTCAGGCCTGTTGAAGGTATCTTAACGCTCTATGCCGGATTTAAGGGAGACCTTAAAAATAACAGGTATGGAGATATTGCGATGGAAAACTATTGGGCCGACCCCCGGCACAATATTCGCCCTACCGATTACAACTATATCATTTCCGGTGGTTTAAAGGGTAAGATGTCCAGAGAGATTTCATACAACATTGGCGTTAAATACAGCCAGATTAAGGACCTGTATTTTTATACTTCAAACAGCTATTACAATGCTGGTACAGCCCCGTCAAATTACTATTCAAACCAGTTTGGGGTAATTTATGATAATGCTTCGGTTACCAATTTTTCTGCTGAGTTTTCGTATGTTTCGGGGAAAGATCTTTCGGTTGTACTGAAAGGTAATTACTACAATTATAAACTTGATTTATTGCAATTTGCGTCACACAGGCCAAATTTTGACGGTTCGGTTTCTGCAGGCTTAAGGATTATCGATAATCTGACTGGATTTGCAGATGTAGGAGTAATTGGTATGCGTAAAGCCATGGTTTATAATATTAATCCATTTTCGTCACCAGTATCCAGAGATGAAGTATTCCAACTTGATCCTTCGATTCAGTTAAATGTTGGAGCAACCTATGAACTGATGAATAAATTCAGGCTTTTTGGGCGTGTGGATAACCTGTTAAATCGTCCAAATGAACAATGGATTGGATATGCTTCACAAGGATTAAGACTGATTGCAGGAGTGTCAGTGTCATTCTAATCAAAGATCTTGTTT
>CAIOOC010000684.1 GCA_903859795.1 uncultured Bacteroidia bacterium | reverse complement strand
CATTGCATAATGAAGTGCAATTACGCCAATATCAAAAGTCTTTGTTTCTATAAGACTCAATTTGACCCTCTTAGATTTATCCTTAAATAATGGAATGCCTTGGCCTAACAGAATAGGATTTACAAATATCCAAAAATCATCAATAAGTCCTTCATTTAATATTGAGGTTGATGCAGATGGGCTTCCAAAAATTAAAATATTTTTTCCATCCTGCTGTTTTAATTTATTGATATTTTCCGAAATATTTTCGCCAATAACTTTTGTATTATTGTGTCCTGTTTCATAAATTGTCTTAGATAAAACAATCTTTGAAACTTTATTATACCATCTGGAATGTTCTATATCGTGCTTAGATGCATTTGGTTTTTCTCCGGCAGTTGGCCAATAATTTTCCATCATTTGATATGTTACACGTCCATATAATGCAGTGTCAGCCAGGTCTGTCATAGTGCCCACAAAATCAAATATTGCCCCGTTAACTTTTATCCAGTCCATTTCTCCATTAAGTCCTGCCACAAAGCCATCAAGCGATGTGTGCATGAAAAATATTAACTTTCTCATTTTAATTATAAAATAAAATTTATACCCGAATTAAACAACTGGATTTAATAATTGTTCTGGTTGACGATTGTGTGGATTGAAGCTAAAGTTCCCTGCTATCCGGCAGGCAGGTTGTTTTTTCACTAATTGCTCCTATATTTTAAATTTTATAATTTCTTTTATTGTGAGCCAGAGAACTCAGCTTGCGGGTAGTCGATTTTAAGTGGGGTTAATCTGGTTTTCTGTTGTTCAGGTCTAACTTATCATGGGGGATTCTTGTGATAACAACTTCATTGACTTCTATTTTTCTGTAAAAATGATGAGTCTACCTGGTTTAGGACCCAATAAGTTTTTAGTTATAATCGAGTATTTTGTACCTAATTCCGGGTTAATGTCAACTTTTCTCCTATGATATTAAACGGAACGATACGTACAAAAGAAACAGATCTCTCAGTTCAAAGTAACAATTTTTCAAATCCTGTTCCAGGCAGAATTACAAACCATATAATACTTGCAGCCAAGGTAAAATTAATTCCATTTTTAGATTTTACTGATAATTCATTTCTTAATTCATCAAGTCTTTCTGATGTCATGTTTTTATTGTTTACATTTTGACTCCTACTTAAATTACAACTAACCAATATCGTAAAGTTTAGGATTAATCACTAGTTTTTTCATTCAATTTTGGTTTCATTCATTTTGCTTTATCCATAAATGTAATACTGCTCATAATACTAATAAGGATCATTCCTATAAAAAATATGAACAATGCTAATTTACTTTTTGAATTTATCTTACTCACCCTAAAAAGTAAATATCCTGCAAGTAAATTAAATAATGCCCATAAAACATTAGTCAAAGGAGATGAAAGTCCTTGACCCGGAGGATTGGCAAATGGCGTCGGGAAAAAGTTTCCTGAAATTCCATTCACAAAATGTGGTACTGCATTGGTTAAAAATGCCCCTGCAAAAAATGCTGCAATGCAATGATGCCATTTCATTGGTTTTTCCGACAATTTGTCTG